>NZ_AEPN01000002.1:0-231651 GCF_000185925.1 Paracoccus sp. TRP
ACACAAAAAATTACTCGAACGCTAAAGAAAAAGCGGTATATCCGCTCCAGACCGGCGGAATGCCGCAAGGGCTGTGGATTGACCCTAGACCTTCGCTCATCTTGCTGACATGAGCCATGGCGCACAGCAGGAAATCGGGAAAAGACAATGAAGATACTCCTTGTGGGCGCAGGTCTGTCTGGCGCAGTGATCGGACGACAATTGGCCGAAGCAGGCCATGATTGCCGCATCATCGACAGCCGTTCGCATATCGGCGGCAACTGCCATACCGAACGGGACAGCGAAACCGGCGTCATGCTGCACGTCTATGGGCCGCATATCTTCCATACCGACGACGAAGGCGTCTGGAACTATGTCAACCGCTTTGCCGAGTTCATGCCGTTCCAGAACCGGGTCAAGACCACCTCACAGGATGCGGTCTATTCCCTGCCGGTGAACCTGCACACCATCAACCAGTTCTTCGGCAAGACCCTGCGCCCGGACGAGGCGCGCGCCTTTATCGAAAGCAAGGCCGACAGCTCGATCACCGATCCGCAGACATTCGAGGAACAGGCGCTGCGCTTTGTCGGTCGCGAACTCTATGAGGCGTTTTTCAAGGGCTATACCGAAAAACAATGGGGCTGCTCGCCTCAGGATCTGCCTGCGAGCATCCTCAAGCGCTTGCCGGTTCGCTTTAACTATGACGACAACTATTTCTTCCATCGTTTCCAGGGCATGCCGCGCGAAGGCTATACGGCGCTGATCGCCGGGATTCTTGACCATCCGCGCATCACAGTCGAGCTTGAGACCACCTTTACGCCTGCCATGGCCGAAGAGGCCGACCACGTCTTCTGGTCGGGGCCGCTTGACGGTTATTTCGACTATAGCCTTGGCCGGCTGGGCTATCGCACGCTGGACTTTGAGCGTTTCACCTATCAGGGCGACTATCAGGGCTGCGCAGTGATGAACTATGGCGACCGAGAGGTGCCATGGACCCGTATCACCGAACACAAGCACTTCTCGCCTTGGGAAAGCCACGAGGGCAGCACCTGCTACCGCGAATATTCGCGTGCAGCTGAGCCAGAAGACATCCCCTATTACCCGATCCGGCTGGTCGAAGAGAAATCGCTGCTGGAAGAGTATGTAAGGCTGGCCGAGGCCCAGAAGAGCGTAACCTTTGTGGGCCGACTTGGCACCTATCGCTATCTCGATATGGATGTGACCATCCGCGAGGCGCTGGACACGGCCGAGACATTCCTTACCTCAGCGCAGACGGGGCAGCAGATGCCGACCTTTGCTAAGTCTCCGCTGTAAATCGCTGCAAATCATAGGGTGCGGCTGAAAAGCCGCGCCCTTTTCAAGCTGAGCCGCCCCTCATTGCGCGCAATCCTGCCCAGGCATCCAGCCAGATTGTGCCTTGCTGAACCTCGCGCCCCAGTTCAGCGGCCCCCTATTGTACTTGGCTTGGTGGGGTACTCCTACCTCGGGTGATGCGGCTACCCGCATTGCGTAAGCTGACGAATATCGCTCTGGAGTTCAGATCCCGGAATCACGGCGCCGGGCACGGAGATGGTGGGACACGATCGCCTACGGGCGAGCAGGAAGTCTCTGTCTTGGGCCGCCCACGCCATGTCGGAACGAACAGGGAGCAAAGAATGAAGGTGGGACGCCGATTCTACCGGGGGGATCAGAGACCGCGACCAGCCGCAGAAAATCAAGCGATCTCAATTGGTACCCGAGGTCGGACTCGAACCGACATGCCTTGCGGCGGCGGATTTTGAATCCGCTGCGTCTACCATTCCGCCACTCGGGCAAACCATTGCCTGTCGGGGATTTAGAACAGAACCCGTATCCGGCGCAAGGGGCGCTCTCAATATGTCTCTCAACATTCTTGCTCTGTGCGTGTTCCGTTCCACGCCCCACCGCCAAAGATCATGGCCTGCGTGATCAGGTTCTCGCAGAGCGGTTATAAATGATCCAACCCGATGTCGGTCATTTAACGCAAATAAGCCACCAACCACGGGATGCCATCGTGCCAGTTTACGGCGCACACATCAGGCACCTGAAACCGGCCTTATAATAGCGTCGGGAAACCGTCCTCGCCGCCGCAGCCCAAGAAAAACCACCATAGCAATCCGTCACCGGAAAGGCTCAGAAAGACGTCGCCCGGACGCGCAGCAGCGAGACCGGGGCGACGCGTCATTCACAGATTCGCGCTTAGGCGTTGCTGAATTTGGCCAGCCGCGCATCGCGCAGCTGCGCGAAATCGTCACCGGCATGATAGGACGAACGGGTCAGCGGCGTGGCCGAAACCATCAGGAAACCTTTGCCGTAAGCCGCCTTTTCATAGCTCTTGAACTCGTCGGGCGTAACGAACCGGTCCACCCGATGGTGCTTGGAGGTCGGCTGCAGATACTGGCCGATGGTAATGAAATCGACATCGGCAGCGCGCATATCATCCATAACCTGCAGCACAGCCTGGCGATCCTCACCCAGCCCCACCATGATCCCCGATTTGGTGAACATGGTCGGATCAAGCTCTTTCACCCGCTGCAACAGGCGCAGACTGTGGAAATAGCGTGCGCCGGGCCGGACCGAGGGGTAAAGCCCCGGCACAGTCTCAAGATTGTGGTTAAAGACGTCGGGCCGTGCTGCGACCACGGTCTCAAGCGCACCCGGTTTCGACTTCAGAAAGTCAGGCGTCAGTACCTCGATCGTCGAATTGGGCGAGCGATGACGGATGGCCCGGATGGTCTGGGCGAAATGCTCGGCCCCGCCATCATCCAGATCGTCACGGTCGACCGAGGTGATGACGACGTGCTTCAGCCCCAGCTTCTGCACGGCATGGGCAACGCGGCCAGGCTCAAACGCGTCCAGCGCATTCGGCTTGCCGGTCATCACGTTGCAGAAGGAACAGCCACGGGTGCAGATCTCGCCCATGATCATCATGGTGGCGTGACCCTGGCTCCAACATTCGCCGACGTTCGGACAGCCGGCCTCTTCGCAGACGGTCGAAAGGCGGTTGTTGCGCAGGATGTCACGGGTATCCTTGTAACCCTGACTGGTCGGTGCCTTGACCCGGATCCAGTCCGGTTTCTTCGGCTGGGGCTGGTCGGGACGGTGGGCCTTTTCGGGGTGGCGCAGAACCGGGGGCATATCCGCCATGTCGGCATCCTTTGCTGTAGGTCAGCCAAACTTACGGTTTTTTCAGCCCTTGATCAACGCCAATACAGGGTGCATCTATACGCCCCGATGCCGCATCGCAGCATCACAGAATAAGAGGGAGGAGCCGATGACGAAAGGACGAAAGGACAAAAGATGAAACCAGGCGATCAGCTTCCCCAAGTGACCTTCAGGACCCGGGTACGCGACGAATCCGTCGGCGGGCCGAACCCCTATCGCTGGCAGGACATGACCACCGACGATTACTTCAAGGGTAAGCGCGTGGTGCTGTTCTCGTTGCCCGGGGCCTTTACGCCCACCTGCTCGACCTACCAGCTGCCGGGCTTTGAGAAAGCCGCTGCCGAGATGGCCGAACTGGGGATCGAGGCGATCTATTGCCTGTCGGTCAATGACAGCTTTGTCATGAACCAATGGGCCAAGGCGCAGGACCTGAAAAACGTCAAGGTCATCCCCGATGGCTCGGGCGAGTTCACCGAAAAAGTCGGCATGCTGGTGCGCAAGGATAACCTTGGCTTCGGCGCCCGTAGCTGGCGCTATGCCGCAGTCGTCAACAACGGCCAGATCGAAGCCTGGTTCGAAGAGCCCGGCCGCATGGACGATTGCCCCGAGGATCCCTATGGCGTCAGCTCGCCGGAAACGGTTCTCGACTGGCTGCGCGCCAATCCGGCCAAAGTTGCCGCCTGAACGCACCACCTCATTTCAGCACGTGAAAAGGGCGCCATTACGGCGCCCTTTTTCCCCCTGCGGTCCATACCTGCCATCCCCGGCCCAATGATCAGCCGATCAGCGGTGCTCCGGGACCGTATGTTTCGCGGTAGTGACGTTCGAGCCGCATCAGGGCAAGCCGCAGCACGATCTTGCCTGACCGGGCCGACCAGCCAAGCCGCCGCTCGGTCATCTCGATCCCTTCGAGAAAGCAGCAGACACGCAGGCACATATCGCCCAGCCCCGGCCCAAGTTCACGCAAGGCTGCCGCAACGCGGTTGCGCGCGCCCTCCGATCCGCCGCTATACCCCACGGACTGGCGCGAGACATCAGCCCCGGCAGTCAGAAAGCGATCCCAGTTCTGGGTAACTCGCGGCCCCATCTGCGCAAGCTCAAAGTCCTCACGCAGACGCTCGCCCGCTGCGACCTGTTCAGAGGACAGAAAGGGTAGCCCATCAGAACCGCGCCGGCGTGCCAGCACTAACAGCGGGCTGTCGGCGATATTGATCCGGGTCCGGCGACGGCGGCCATCCTCGGGATCGGTGATCTCTCGTTCTTCCCACTGCCGATGTTGATCGGCATGGCTGGAATCGGCCTCTGTCGCAGGACGAACCGGGGTCGCCAGCACGAAATCCTCACCCGTCGGCAAAGCGGTGCCGCGCCGTGCCGAGACGATGGCCCGCAGAACCTCGCGCCCCTCGGCAGAGAGGACATAACGGTTGACCCTGCCCTGCCCCTGCAACTGGACCCATGCGCGGATCGCCATATGCTCGGCCAGTTCGCGGTCAAGGATCGCTGTGCGGATATCGTCACGAATAACAATGGCCTTGTCCATGCCCTCGGCCACCACCAGTTGCGCACCCGGCTCGGCAAGCCGGCGCAGAATGCGCGCGATCTGCCGCATGCCTGTCCTGCCCGGCGCAACCATAGGCCTGCCCTCAGGGCCCGCCGCCACCCGCTCGACCGCACGATCAACCAAGGGATCATCCCTTCGCGCCTCGAAACGACGGATGCGGCGCAGGATGGTCGAGGCATGGCAGCCTGCCTCGCGCGCCAGTGATCGGATCGTCTCCCCCCCTTCGACATGGCGCAGATATAGCTGCAGATCAGCGTCTTTGGCCGGTTGGCCATGTTGGGGTTCGGACGGATTTCGAGCCGTGGCGTCGACGCCGGCGGGTATGGCGGCAACCAAGGCGTCCGGGGCGAAATCTCCCGTCACAATCGTCATGGTCATTCCTTCGCTTCCTGCAGACAAGCGGGCATCTGCTCATCCATGGGTTGTTTTCTCATCCCTGTCCCTTGGAACCGGGTCAGGCGGAGATGCGGCAATATTTGCTAATAATTCCTAAAGAATTCTTGCCGCTGCGTGCGCACGACAGCACCCAACCGCAACACGCGTCAAAATTGCAGATGATCACGGCGAGTTTGACGGGCCGAGGGAAACCCCATGACAATGATGAGCAATGTGATCGCTTTTGTGCCGCGCCGCGAGACGCCGACCTTGCGTCGGCCACGCCCCCTCGTGCGGGCAGCGCAAGCCGGGCTTAAGAGCTGGAACCGAAGACGCGATCTGCGGCGCCCTCTGAAATGCGACAACCTGCCGTCGCCGGGCACCGCCATGACCCGTTTACTGGCCGAAGAGAACCGGATCGACCAGTTTCGCCGCACAGGTCAGGCAGGATATGACCCTCATCGCCATATCCTGCTGCTGATTGCCATTCTGGCTGAATGCGCTGAGGCCGCACCGCGTCCCCTGGCGCAAGCACTCATTTGCCCCTGAAAAGGCTCCCCAGAACCCCGCGCACCAATGCCTGGCCGGTCTTGGTGCCCAATTGCCGCGCAAGGCTTTTGCCAAAGGTCACGGCAATCGAGTCGCTGTTCGATCTGGAACCAGAGCTTGCGCGGGGCCGGGGTTTGTCGGGGATCTGAAGGCCGGGGTTATAGCGACGCCCGCGATTATGTTCGCGGCCCATCTGCCACAGATCATCATCGTCGCTGCGGCCCGCACCAGCGGTAGCCCCTGCCCCTGCGCTATCCACAGCCGCAGCCTCGGCGCGTTTAGCCAGCAGTTCGGCCGCTGATTCCCGGTCAAGCGATTTACCGTATTTCAGCGCCATTGGCGATTGAGTGTTGATCGCAGCGCGCTCGGCATCTTCGATCGGGCCAAGCTGCGACAGAGGCGGGCGGATCAGGGTGCGCTGGACAATGCCGGGCACGCCCTTGGCCTCAAGAAACGAGGTCACGGCCTCGCCCGTCCCGACAGATTGGATCGCCTCGGCAGTATCGAATTCAGGGTTTGGGCGATAGTTCTGGGCAGCCAGCCGCAAAGCCTTCTGATCCTTTGCGGTAAAGGCACGCAAGGCGTGCTGCACCCGGTTGCCCAGTTGGCCCAGCACCGATTCGGGCAGGTCAGCGGGATTCTGACTGATGAACCACAGGCTGACCCCCTTGGAGCGGATCAGCCGCGCCACCTGCTCGATCTTGTCGATCAGCGCGGGCGGGGCATCGTCAAACAGCAGATGCGCCTCATCAAAGAAAAAGGCAATGCGCGGTTTGTCGGGGTCGCCCACTTCCGGCAACTGCTCAAACAGTTCGGACATCAGCCACAAAAGGAACGTCGCATACAGACGCGGCGCATTCATCAGCCTTTCAGCCGAAAGAATATTGATCATCCCCTTGCCCGAGGCATCGGGCCGCATCAGATCGGCCAGTTCAAGCGCCGGCTCTCCGAACAGCAGATCGCCGCCTTCGTTCTGCAAAACCATCAGAGCGCGTTGAATCGCCCCAACCGAGGCGGTCGAGACATTGCCGTATTTCAGGCTCAGCTCTTTGGCGTTCTGGCCTACCCAGACCAGCATCGCCTGCAGGTCCTTCATGTCGAGAAGCGCCAGCCCCTCTTCATCGGCGACACGAAAGGCGATGTTCATCACCCCCTCTTGCGCGTCGGTCAGCCCCATCAGCCGCGACAAAAGCAGGGGGCCCATCTCGGCCGGAGTGGTGCGGACCGGGTGACCGCGTTTGCCCCAGATATCCCAGAATGTGACCGGGAATTCCTGATAATCCAGCTCGACCCCGATCTGTTCGGCACGTTTCTGGAAACTTTCGTGCAGCTTGCCTTCCGCCCGGCCAGGTTTGGCAATACCGGCAAGGTCGCCTTTTACGTCCGCAAGAAACACAGGTACCCCGGCACGGGAAAAGGATTCGGCCAGGGTTTGCAGCGTCACCGTCTTTCCGGTCCCGGTCGCCCCCGCAATCAGCCCGTGGCGATTGGCGTATTTCAACAGCAGCTGTTGCGGCTCGGCATGATTCGCGCCACCACCGCCCACGAATACCGTTCCGGCCTCCAGATCGACGATTTCGGTCATTCTTCCTCCATGTGGATCGGCAGAAAAGTGCAACACACGACGAAAGGACAATACCTTGCCGACGATTTTGTGCCAGTCTGTTCCTTGCCGGACCATGCAAATGCGTATGATCCGGCTTCCTCCCTGTTGGACTGCCGCGCCTTAGGGCGCGGCTTTTTTCATCGCCGTTGCCTGCGATTTTGCCAGATAATGCCCCCGTCATAACTCTGTCACAGCTTGTCTATTAGGATAGTTGACGCCATTGCGCGCGCCCTCTAGCTTTCCGCACAATGATGACCGGCCAGTCCGGCAGGGAAGGTAAGTATCGGGACCCCGGAATGCAGGGACGACCTGCGTTCCGGGGTCCTTGCCTTCCCGGGTCTGTCTGCGAAATTCCCTGAAAATCCAGCATTTCTGGCATTGCCAACGCAAAGGTGACGTGACGGGATGCGATGTGCCCTGACAATCCCGGACACAAATGCTAGGAGCAAGTCCGATGCATGGACCAAAGGAAGAGAACATGGTCAACAGGACATCCGCGACCCTGACCGCCGCCCTTCTTGCCATGGCGGTTTCCGCCTCTGGCGTGATGGCGCAAGACGCGAGCACCGAGACCCCGGCCCAGCCCGCTGCCGAAGCCCCCGCGGCCGAAGCACCCGCCCCTGCCGCCTCTGGCTCGGAAACGCCTGCCGCTGAGGCCCCTGCCGCAGCTCCGGCTGCTGAGGCTCCTGCCGCGCAGGCGCCCACACTGGCCGAACC
This sequence comes from Paracoccus sp. TRP, assembly GCF_000185925.1. Taxonomy (NCBI): domain Bacteria; kingdom Pseudomonadati; phylum Pseudomonadota; class Alphaproteobacteria; order Rhodobacterales; family Paracoccaceae; genus Paracoccus; species Paracoccus sp. TRP. The sequence goes on from NZ_AEPN01000002.1 coordinate 7,971, forward strand.
GCCGACCGAAGAGAATGCTCAGGTCGGCCAGCCCTATGCCAAATCGACCCATGGCGACTGGACGCTGCGCTGCATGAAGACGCAAGAGGGCAAGGATCCCTGCGAGCTTTACCAACTGCTCAAGGATCAGGAAGGCGCCCCGGTGGCCGAGGCGTCGATCATTCCGATGACCGGCAATGTCCAGGCCGTGATCACCTTTATCGCGCCGCTGGAGACCGACCTGCAGGCGGGTCTGGGAATGCAGATCGATGCCGGCAAAGAGGCGCGCTATCCCTTCATGCTGTGCGCCCGCGTCGGCTGCATCTCGCGTATCGGTCTGGCCGATGGCGAGCTTGCTCCGATGAAACGCGGCAAGGCGGCGACCATCAGCGTCCTGCCCTTTGGCGCCCCGAAAGAACAGCTGGTCAAGCTGCCCATGTCGCTTTCGGGCTTTACCGCTGGCATGACCGCTCTGGCCGAAGCGAACAAGGATATCGCCGCGCCGGCCGCCGCGCCTCAGCAGTAATCCGAATAAGGAAAGGGGCGCCAGAACGGCGCCCCTTTTTGCAATGGGCCGGGGATTTCCCGGCCCTTTTTCATATGCTTATTCCACCGGCAGGGCGACAAAGCGCGGCTCACCCGCACGACGCACCATGACGAGGATCGACTTGCGACCGGCCTCGCGCGCCTCTTTGATGCGCGCCTCAAGATCAGCAAGCGCAGCGACAGGCTGCTGACCGGCCTCGGTGATCACATCGCCCGCGACCAGCCCCTTGTCGGCGGCTGCGCCCGAAGGATCGACCGATTGCACAACCAGCCCTTTCATGTCACGCGACATGCCAAGCTCGGCGGCGATCTCCGGCGTCAGCGGTGCCAGCGTCATGCCCATCACATCGCTGGTCGCCTCGGCCGCACTGTCCACCTTGCCGCTGCCTGTGCCTTCGGCCAGCTCACGACGGCCAAGGGTCACCTTCAGATCAACGGGTTCGCCACCACGCTGAACGACGACATCAACCGCTTCTCCGACCGGGGCGTCGGCAACGCGGCGCACCAGATCACGCGGATCCTTGACCTCGCCACCGTCAAAGCTGGTGATCACATCGCCCGCCTTCATGCCCGCATCTGCTGCCGGGCCGGGCGGCACATCGGTCACCATCGCGCCCTTGGCCTCGGACAGACCCAGCGATTCGGCGATATCATCGGTCACCGGCTGAATCTTGACGCCCAGCCAGCCGCGGCGGGTCTCGCCGAACTCTTCAAGCTGCTCCACGACCTTGCTGACCACATTCGACGCCATCGAGAAGCCGATCCCGATCGAGCCCCCGTTCGGAGACAGGATCGCGGTGTTCACCCCGATCACCTCGCCAGCCATATTGAACAGCGGCCCACCCGAGTTGCCGCGGTTGATAGCGGCGTCGGTCTGGATAAAGTCGTCATAGGTGCCCGACAGCGCGCGATTGCGGGCCGAGACGATCCCGGTCGAGGCCGAGAACCCCTGCCCCAGCGGGTTGCCAAGCGCCAGCACCCAGTCACCGACCCGCATCTTGTCGCTATCGCCGAACTTGACGAAGGGCAGCGGCTCCGGGCTTTCAACCTTGAGGACGGCGATATCGGTCTTGTCGTCCTTGCCGATCACCTTGGCCGGCAGGGTCTTGCCCGAGAAGAATTCGACTTCGATCTCATCCGCGCCGTCGATGACGTGGTTGTTGGTAACGATCAGCCCCTCGGACGAGACGACAAAACCCGAACCAAGCGCGTTCGAGCGCTGCTCGGTCTGCGGGCCGCCGTCAAAGGGGCTTTCACCCTGCGGGAAACCGGGAAAGCCGAATTCGCGGAACAGGTCGCGGAAGGGGCTGCCTTCGGGCAGTTGCAGCCCGCGGCCAAGCGGCGCCGAAACTGTTGCGGTCGTGGTGATATTCACCACCGCAGGGCTGACCTGTTCGACCAGATCGGCAAAGCTTTCCGGCATGACCCGGTCCTTGCGGGCCTGGCTGTCGGGCGCGGTCAGCGGCTGGTTTTCATTGGCGGCCTGCTGCGCAGCCTCTGCCCCGGGGGTCGCGGCCTCCTGCGCGAATGCCGGCGACAATGCCATGATCAGCGCAAGGCCGGATGCAGTCAGGAAATGGCGGGAAAAGGGTCTGTTCATCTGGATCATCTCCATTCCGTGCCGGGACGGCACATCAGGCGCCCTGGCAATATGTTCATGTTCAAGGGGATTTTCGCTCCCGGTGCAAATGAACCACGCTCGCAAAGAATGAACTGATCGTGACTTGCCCGCAATGGCAGGCGCAGACACCCGAATAAAAAAGGTTCCGCGCCCAAAAGACGCGGAACAGGTGCCATCGCAGCGATGATTCCTAGTTCAGCAGCGGCGCTTCGCCCGCGCAAAGCAGGGTTACGGTCGTCGAATTGCCGTGCATTTCAATTTCCGTCACCTCTAACGGGCGCAGGTCCATTCCGCAGCCCAGCATCTCGACCTGGGCCGGACCCTGAAAGGTCAGGTCCAGGAGCGCGAGCAGCGCATCGCCCCGCAGATCGGCCTGAAACCCGCCCGCGATGCGCCGCACGGCGGTCGGTGCGACGCGGCGGGTACCGAAGATCAGCTCAATCCCGGAAGCCGCGCCCGGTGACAGCGGACCTTTGCGGACAGGCCCGGCAGCGGATGACAGGGATACGATACGCGCCATCAGCTGCACCCGCTTGTCGCGCCGCAGGTGTTGCACTTCATGCAGGTCCCGTTGCGGACCAGCGTATAATTGCCACACTCGCCGCAGGGATCGCCCTCATAGCCCTGCATCCGCGCCTTGGTCCGCGCATCCATCGTGGCGACCCCGGCCGAGGCAATCGCCACGCCCTCGGCCGCCGTCACCGCCGTGACCGAAACACCGCTTTGCAGCATCATCAGATCCTGCGGCAGGCGCTTGCGCAGATAACCAGTCGAGCTGATCTGCTTGAGCATCTCAAGCGAGCGCGAAGCGCCTTCGCTGACCGGGGTGACGTTCGGCTGGCTTTCCGCCTCACCGCCGCCCAGATCATCAAAGCGCGCGCCCTGCGGCTTTACATGCGCCAGATCGGTACGGTCGAGATAGCTGATCGCCAGTTCGCGGAACACATAGTCAAGGATCGAGGTCGCGTTCTTGATGCTGTCATTGCCCTGTACCATCCCTGCCGGCTCGAACCGGGTAAAGGTAAAGGCGTCGACAAACTCTTCCAGCGGCACGCCATATTGCAGGCCGACCGACACGGCGATGGCGAAATTGTTCATCATCGCCCGGAAGCCCGCACCTTCCTTGTGCATGTCGATGAAGATCTCGCCCAGCTTGCCGTCGTCATATTCGCCGGTGCGCAGATAGACCTTATGCCCGCCGACAGTCGCCTTCTGGGTATAGCCCTTGCGGCGATGGGGCAGCTTTTCACGATGGCTTCGCACGGCCTCTTTGACGATGATCTTTTCGACCACCTTTTCAGCCAGAACGGTGGCCTTTTCCTGCGGATTGCCCGAGGCCAGGACCTCTTCAGCCTCCTCATCATCCTCGACCAGCGCCGAGGCCAGCGGCTGCGACAGTTTCGAACCGTCACGGTAAAGCGCATTGGCCTTGATGCCCAGGGACCAGCTCAGCTCATAGGCGGCCAGCGCATCGGCAATCGTAGCGTTGTTCGGCATGTTGATGGTCTTGGAGATCGCGCCCGAGATAAAGCTCTGCGCCGCCGCCATCATGCGGATATGGCTTTCCACCGAAAGATAACGCTGCCCCTTCTTGCCGCAGGGGTTGGCGCAGTCGAAGACCGGGTAATGTTCGGGCTTCAGATGCGGCGCACCTTCCAGCGTCATGGTGCCGCAGACATGGTCATTGGCGGCCTCGATCTGCGCACGGGTAAAGCCAAGGTGGCGCAGCAGATCAAATGTCGGATCGTTCAGCTTTTCGGCCGGAATACCCAGCGTCTCGCGGCAGAAATCCTCGCCCAGTGTCCATTGGTTAAAGACAAAGCGGATATCAAAGGCCGAGGCCAGCGCCGCGTCGATCTTTTCCAGTTCGCGCGGGCCAAAACCATGGCCGACAAGGCTGGCATGATTGATGCCGGGGCAATTGCCAAGGCTGGCATGGCCGACGGCATAGGCGATGATCTCTTCGATCTGGGCCGAGCTGTAGCCAAGCCCGTCAAGCGCCGCAGGGACCGAGCGGTTGATGATCTTGAAGTAACCGCCGCCGGCCAGCTTCTTGAACTTTACCAGCGCGAAATCGGGCTCGATGCCGGTGGTGTCGCAATCCATCACCAGACCGATGGTTCCTGTCGGGGCGATAACGGTGGCCTGCGCGTTGCGATAGCCATGGGCCTCGCCCAGGGTCAGCGCCTCATCCCAGGCACCCTGCGCCAGCGCGACCAGGCGCTGATCAGGGCAGTTCGCGGCGTCAAGTTCGACCGGGCGAACATTCACGCCGTCATAGCTGCCGGTGCCATAGGCCGCAGCGCGGTGGTTGCGGATCACCCGCAGCATGGCCGCCGAGTTCTTCTTATAGCGCGGGAACGGGCCCAGCTCTGCCGCCATCTCGGCCGAGGTGGCATAGGCTACACCGGTCATGATCGCACTCAGCGCCCCGCACAGCGCGCGGCCCTGATCGCTGTCATAGCCAAGGCCCATGTTCATCAGCAGCCCGCCGATATTGGCATAGCCAAGCCCAAGGGTGCGATAGTCATAGCTGCGCTGCGCAATCTCCTTGCTGGGGAACTGCGCCATCAGGACCGAAATTTCCAGCGTGACGGTCCACAGCCGGCTGGCATGAACATAGCCATCTGCGTCGAACTCTTTGCCGGTCCAGAAGCTCAGCAGGTTCATCGACGCCAGGTTGCAGGCCGTGTCATCCAGGAACATGTATTCGCTGCACGGGTTCGAGGCGCGAATCTGACCATCCTCGGGGCAGGTGTGCCAGGCGTTGATCGTGTCATGAAACTGCACGCCCGGATCGGCGCAGGCCCAGGCAGCATGGCCGATCTGGTCCCACAGCTCGCGCGCCGAGACGGTCTTGGCCACCTTGCCGTCGGTCCTGCGGACCAGCTCCCACGGCAGATCCTCCCGGACCGCGCGCAGGAACGCGTCAGTCACGCGCACCGAGTTGTTCGAGTTCTGGCCCGAGACGCTGATATAAGCCTCAGAGTCCCAGTCGGTGTCGTAGGTCGGAAACTCGATCGAATCAAAGCCTTGGCGGGCATATTGAAGAACCCGGTTGATATAGGTCTCCGGGATCATCACGCGCTTGGCTGAACGGATCGCCGTCTTCAGCGCGGCGTTGCGGACCGGGTCGGTCGCGTCCTCGACGCTGCCGTCCCATTCCCGGATCGCGGCAAAGATGGCGTTCAGCTTTTGCTCATGCATCTTGGAGCCAGCCACCAGAGAGGCGACCTTCTGCTCTTCGATAACCTTCCAGTTGATGAACTGCTCGATGTCGGGGTGATCCATGTCGCAGATCACCATCTTTGCCGCGCGCCGGGTCGTCCCGCCCGATTTGATTGCGCCGGCTGCGCGGTCCCCGATCTTCAGAAAGCCCATAAGCCCCGAAGATTTCCCGCCGCCCGACAGTTTCTCGCCCTCCCCTCGCAGGGACGAAAAATTGGTGCCCGTACCCGAGCCGTATTTGAACAGCCGCGCCTCGCGGACCCACAGGTCCATGATGCCGCCCTCATTCACCAGATCGTCGGCGACGGACTGGATAAAGCAGGCATGGGGCTGAGGATGTTCATAGGCGCTGTCCGACCGGACCAGCTTACCCGTCTTGTAATCAACATAGAAATGGCCCTGACCGGGACCGTCGATCCCATATGCCCAATGCAGCCCGGTGTTGAACCACTGCGGGCTGTTCGGCGCGCCCATCTGGGTCGCCAGCATATAGCGCATCTCGTCGTAATAGGCGCGTGCGTCTTCCTCGGTCGAGAAATAGCCGCCCTTCCAGCCCCAATAAGCCCAGGCACCTGCCAGACGGTCAAAGACCTGACGGGCGCTCGTCTCACCGCCAAAGCGTTCCTCGGCAGGCAGTTTCGCCAGCGCCTCTTCGTCAGGGACCGAGCGCCAAAGGAATTCCGGTACGCCCTTTTCCTTGACGCGCTTAAGCCGCGCCGGCACCCCGGCCTTGCGGAAGTATTTCTGGGCGATGACGTCCGAGGCGACCTGGCTCCAGCCCTGAGGCACCTCGACCGACTCATTGCGGAAGACGACCTTGCCGTCGGGGTTGCGGATTTCGCTGGTGGTGGTGGTAAACGAAAGCGCGCCGTAAGCTCCGCTCTCGGCCGTGGTAAAGCGCCGTTCGATCCGCATGCCCTGACTGTCCCCTCGTTTCTTCGGGGATGCACGCGCGACCCTCCCATCCGGCGCGACAGCGCACCGGTCAGGCGGCCGGATCGTCCGACACCCCGAAAGTTTTGTTTCTGATCACTGTCGCTTGCGCCGAAACCCCGATTACAGGCCACAAAAGGACACTAGATCTGGTGGCGCGACCAGCTTCGAACACAAGATGACCCGAGATGCGACTCAATTCAATCAATTTTTTCTGTGGACACCGGGCCGTTTTTAGGCCTGCCCCAACGAGTCGAATCCTGCTGCGATTGCAATGTTAACAAAGGGTGGAAAACCCGTGTGACCGGTAAATTCCGAAGGAAGCTAGAGGCTTCCCGCAATCGGTTCACCTGTTTTCCACAGGGTTTTCCCCAGCAGTGCCGCCTCAGGATTACGATTTTGTTCCGTCAGGATTGACCTGTGAATTTTGCGGCTGCGGCAGAATGACACCCTGATCCGTGACGATCATATCCAGCGACTGATCGGTAGGCTCGACTGGGATCGAGCGAATCTCCTGCACCGCATAGGCCAGACCGATGGCGACCACCGGGCCGGAAGTCCGCAGAATCTCCAGCGTCCGATCATAAAATCCGCCGCCATATCCCAGCCGATGACCTTCGCGGTCAAATCCTGCCAGAGGGACGATCAGCACCTGGGGCTGCATAACAGGCGAATCAGCTGGCGGATGGCTGGTGCCAAAGGATCCGGCCTCTAACCGGCCGTCGAACGCGCGAAACTCCAATGGACGCGCCGGGCCGGTGACCACAGGCAGACAGACAGGACCGTCATGAGCCGAGATCGCAGGGCGCGGATCGGCCTCGTCCCGCATCGGCCAATAGCCAGCCAGCACTTTCCCACGGTGGGGGACCAGTACCTCTAGCAGATGACGCGTCACCGCCTCATCATCGCCACCCTGCCCGCGCGCGGCCAGCGCCTGCTGGCGCAACTGCTTTTTCAAACCAGAAACCATGAGGCCAGCCCCAGAAATGCAAAGAAACCCATCATATCGGTCATGGTGGTGACGAAAGTCCCCGAGGCCAGTGCCGGGTCAAGCCCCAGCCTGCTAAGCCCCAATGGCACCAGCACACCGCCCATGGCCGCCACGATCTGGTTGGCGATCATCGCCGCACCCAGTACCAGTCCGATCTCCAGACTGCCCAGAAAGAACACACCGGCCATGATCAGGATCACCGCAAGGCCGACACCGTTAAGCAGCCCCGCCCCCAATTCGCGGAGGATGACGCGCCGCGCATTTGCGCTGGTCAGTTCGCGCGTGGCAAGCGCCCGCACCGCCACGGCCAGGGACTGCGTTCCCGCAATCCCTCCGGTCGAGGCGACGATCGGCATCAGCGCCGCCAGAATGACCAGCTGGGCCAGCGTCGATTCAAAGCGCGAGATGACCAGCGCCGAAAGCGATGCGGTACAGAGGTTGATCACCAGCCACGGCAGGCGCTGACGCACGGTCTGGAAAGGCCCGTCTGAAACGTGGCTCTCGTCCGAGACGCGGGCCATGCGCAGAAAGTCCTCTTCATGCTCTTCGTCCAGCACCGACATGGCGTCGTCGATGGTGATGACACCAACCAGACGATCATCGTCATCGACCACCGGTGCCGAGATCAGGTGATATTTGTTGAAAGCATAGGCGACATCACCTTCGTCCTGACGGGCCGAGATGGTGCGGAAACTATCCTCGATAATGTCGCGCAAGGGCGTGGCCCGGCGAGAGGCCAACAGCTTACCCAGCGTGACATAACCCGTCGGATGACGGCGTGGATCGACCAGCACGACATGATAGAACTGGTCGGGCAGCCATTCTTCGGCGCGCAGAAAGTCGATGGCCTCGCCCACGGTCCAATGTTCGGGCGCAGTCACGACCTCGGATTGCATCAGACGACCGGCCGAATATTCGGGCCAGGTCAGCGAACGCTCGACTGCGGCACGGTCGGAATCGTCCAGCGCAGCAAGGATGGCCTGCTGTTCGGGCGCCTCCATGTCCTCGATCAGGTCAACGACGTCGTCGCTGTCCATTTCGCGCACGGCTTCGGTCAGTACCTCATGGGGCAGCTGCTCGATCACCTCTTCGCGGATCGATTCATCGATCTCGGACAGGATCTCGCCGTCAATCTCGCCTGAATAGAGCTGCAGGAACGCGCGCCGGCGCGCCGGCGTCAGTTGCTCAATCAGGTCGGCAACGTCGGCGGCGTGCATCGACTCAAGCAACTCGTCCAGCGCCTGCCCGTCCTGCTCATCTATCGCCCGGTTGATCGGGTCGAGATTCTGCCGGCTCAGCTGGAATTCGGCTTCCGAGGTATCGGTCTCGGTCTCGCGCGGCTCGGTCATCGGCAGACGGCCTCCTTGCTGGACTTTCGTGTGGTGACGAGGATTGGGGTCTGGTGCTGTCGGACAGCGCTATCAGTCGGCGGCACCATAGGGGCCTTGCCGCGGGGGCTCAATCACCCTTTAGAAGGGCCAGCGCCTCGGCGTGCAATTCTGCCGATCCGGCGGCAAGGATCGTGCCGCCGCTATGGGCAGGCCCACCCTGCCAATCGGTCACCACACCCCCTGCGGCCCGTATCACGGCAATCGGCGCAACAACGTCATATGGCTGAAGCCCGGCCTCGATCACCAGATCGACGTGACCGGCGGCAAGCAGCGCATAGGCGTAGCAATCAAGTCCATAGCGAACCAGACGCGCCCGCGAGGCAACGCGGGAAAATGCAGCATGTTCGGCGGGACTTCCGACCTCGGGATAGGTGCTCATCAGCGTTGCCTGCGCCAGGGCGACCCCCCGGCGCGCGCCAAGCGGGACCGAACCCGCGCGCGATATCAGTTGGGCGCGGCCAAAACCGCCCTCGAAACGCTCATCAAGATGGGGCTGATCAACAATGCCATAAATCGGCCCCTGCGCATCGCTGACGCCGATCAGGACGCCCCAGCTAGGCGCCCCGGCCATAAAGGCGCGGGTGCCATCTATGGGGTCCAGCACCCAGGTCAGACCGCTTTGCCCGCTTTGCCCGCCATATTCTTCGCCCAAAATGCCATCTTCTGGACACTCGGCGGCCAGAATGGCACGCATGGCACGCTCGCTTGCGCGGTCAGCCTGGGTCACCGGATCAAAGCCGGTGGCGGATTTATTGTCAGGTCGCAGCAACGGGCTGCGAAACAGGCTCAGCGTCTCGGTCCGGGCAGCATCGGCAAGACGATGCGCCACGGCCATGATCCGTTCAGCCCGCTCAGGAGTGATCTCGTTCGCACTCGTCATGGCCTGCCCCCGTGGTAATGCCTTGGGCGCAGGTTTAGCCGCAGAGTTCTTTGAACGAAAGCCTTGGAGCTACGACCTGCCGTTGTCAGGCTGCGTCCGACAGGACACGGGCGAGTTCAAAGATCTGGCGACGCTGCGCTTCGGGCATGGCGTAATATGCACGCACCAGTTGCAGCGCCTCTTTATCGGCCAGAATATCCCCCTCGATCGTGCTGTGGGTGTGGCCATCTTCGAGACCCTCGAAGAAAAAGCTGACCGGCACCTCTACCGCCTGCGCGATATCCCAAAGCCGGGACGCCGAAACACGGTTCATCCCGGTTTCATATTTTTGAATTTGTTGAAACTTGATACCAACTTTTTCAGCAAGCTGTTGCTGCGTCATACCGATCATCCAACGGCGATGGCGGATGCGCTTACCAACGTGAACGTCTACATTATGCTTCATAGTAACAACCTCACTCAATCTGAACGGGCGCTACAACAGATTGTCGTATTTTTCGAGTTCCATGTTATCCACTTGTCCAAAAAGACAATCGTTTGCAGTGGGCAATAATCACTCGAAGACAGCCCTCATGATCAACAGAAAAAACGCGCGCAATGACATGATGCAATTGGGAGGAAATGTGCAAAAACGCTGGAAAACAATGCAAATCAAGAAAATACCCGGCGCCCCCGTTCCTGCCGATGTGACACTTGCGCCACCAGGTCCGGGTGATGTGCTGGTAAGGCTGCGGGCCGCAGCGCTGAATTTCGCCGATTTGCTTATGACGCAAGGTCACTATCAGGAAACGCCCTCTCCGCCCTTCATTCCGGGCCTCGAAGGCGCCGGAGAGGTGATTGCGACCGGCCCGGATGTATTGATTCCCCCCGGTACCCGCGTTGCGGTATTGAGCCAGGGCACTGTGGCGCAGGCGAACCTGTTTCCCGCCGCAAGCTGCCACCCGATCCCCAATGGGATGAGCTTTGAAGAGGCCGCCGGTTTTCTGATCGCCTATGGCACCAGCCATTTTGCCCTGACCCGGCGTGCCGGGTTGCGGCAGGGCGAAACGCTGGCGGTTCTGGGCGCGGCAGGCGGTGTCGGACTAACTGCTGTCGAAATCGGCGCGGCCCTTGGGGCGCGAGTGATTGCCGTGGCGCGGGGCGAGGACAAACTTACTGTCGCCCGGGCGGCCGGGGCCACCGATTGCATCGACAGTGCCGCCTGCCCTGATCTCAGGGCCGCACTGCGTGAGCTGGGCGGTGCCGATATCGTCTATGACCCGGTCGGCGACAAACCGGGCGAGGCTGCCTTTGGCGCGCTGAGACCGGGCGGACGCTTTCTCATCATCGGCTTTGCGGGGGGCCGGCCTCCGGCGTTGCCGCTGAACCACGCGCTGGTCAAGAACATCGCAATCCACGGGTTCTACTGGGGGGGTTATCAGAAGCTCGACCCCGCGCTTTTGCGCCAGGATATCGCCGCCCTTTTTGCACTATATGACCAAGGCAGGCTGCGCCCACATGTCGGCGCCACCCTTCCGCTGGAGCGGCTGGACGAAGGATATGAGCTGTTGCGCAGCCGTCGCTCGACCGGGAAAGTCATCATCAGTTTATGAAATTTATGTCAGATTGGCGAGAAACCGTTCGCTTTGCATTGAAAAAACCTCAGTTATCGCCAATATCTTCCCCGATGGTGGGCCGTCCGGGCCGCACCGCGATTTCTGACCGGGGAGAACTTATGGCAGATCACTATTCTATCCGCACGGCCGGGACCGCGACGCGCTCGGCTGCCGTGGATGAGGGCCTGCGCGCCTATATGAACAAGGTCTATGGCCTTATGGCCGTGGGCATGCTGGTGACCGCTGGCGCTGCCTGGGGTATGGCCGGGCTGACCCTGTCCGACACCCCCACGCAATGGATGCTGGGCAACGGCAAATACCTGACCGATCTTGGCAAGACCCTGTATCTGTCGCCGGTGAAATGGGCAGTAACCTTTGCGCCGCTGCTGATGGTGTTTGCCTTTGGCGCCGCGCTGAATCGCCTGTCGGTGCAGGGTGCGACGACGCTGTTCTACGCCTTCGCCGCGGTGATGGGCGTATCGATCAGCTGGATTTTTGCCGCCTACACCTCTTTCTCGATCGTGCAGACCTTCCTGATCACCGCGATCGCCTTTGCCGGGCTGTCGATCTGGGGCTACACCACCAAGCGTAACCTCTCGGGGATGGGCACTTTCCTGATGATGGGCCTCATCGGCCTGATCGTCGCGTCGATCGTGAACATTTTCCTGAAATCCGGCGCCATGCAATTCGCCATCTCGGCGATCGGTGTGCTGATCTTTGCCGGGCTGACTGCCTTTGACACGCAGAACATCAAGAACACCTATCTGCAACTGGCAGAGTCGGATCAGGAATTCCTGGGCAAATCCGCGATCATGGGTGCGCTGCAGCTGTATCTGGACTTCCTGAACCTGTTCATGTTCCTGCTGCAGTTCCTTGGCAACCGCGAGTGATCGCTCAATAACCAAGGCAAACACAAAGGGCCGGGCCATTCGCCCGGCCCTTTCGTTTTTCCGATCAGTCAGACCGGCAGGATTGGCTGTCTGAGAGTTGATTATCGAATGGCTCACGGCGATTTTTCGCAGACATCACAATCGATCCGGGCATTTCGCTCTTTCATGTGATGCAATAGGCGTCTGCTTTGTTACACCCGGATATTCCGGGAATATCTGCCGCCAATTCGCCGCCGTGGCAGGCGCCACAGCAGCATCCGAATCATTTGGGTTTTTGTCGGGCTGATCCGGGCTTTACGACACAAGAAAAGCCCGGAAACACCACACAACTATTCGTCAGTACCGATCTGCACTGCGGCTTGCCATCGCAGTAACCAGGATGCCCGGGATCAGCTTAACACATTGAATTCATTGGCGGGCCCGGAAGGGCTCGAACCCTCAACCTTGGACTTAGAAGGTCCCTGCTCTATCCAGTTGAGCTACGGGCCCGCACGGCCGCAGTCATGGCGCAGGATTGCGGCTGAATCAACCGTTCAATCCCGATCTGAAAGCGCAATTGTCATGAAGACACTGTTCGGATCGGGCTGGTAGTCGCCAAAGGGCAGGCATTCGACGAAACCCGCCCGCGCATAAAGCCCGCGCGCAGCGATAAAGGTCGGCTGTACCCCGGTCTCAAGGCTGAGCCGCGCCATGCCCTCTGCCCGGGCGTAGGCAATCAGCGCCTCAAGCATGCGCCGCGAATGGCCACGGCCACGCGCCTCGGTCAGCACATGCATGGATTTGATTTCGCCATGATCTGGACCGATGCGCTTGACCGCACCCATGGCCAGCGGCACACCCCCTTCGCGCAGCACAAAAAAGGCGATCTCTGGCCGCTCAAGCTCGGCGCGGGGCAACATATGGATCGATTCCGGCGGGGTATCAGCGTGCATATCCGCGGTGTGCCGCTCAAAAAGCAGCGCCAGATCTTCGCCCAACGGGCTTTCCTGACCGATCACCGGATCGCCGACACTCATGGTTTTGCTTCCCTTTTGCACTGCGCGGCGGGCTTAGCAGCACCTGTGCAGGTTGCAAAGCGTCGGTGCAGCAGGCCGCATGAAAAATAAGGAAGAATGCGCTTGGCAGCAGGCCAGAGGCCGGATGCTTTCCGCCCGCAGGCGACAGGACGGGAACCAATGAGCTTTGGCCCCGGCAGGCGTGGGAAAACGTTCGCGACAGCCCAAGGTGTCAAGGGCTTGCGCCGCTTGTCCGGTCCCCAGCCGACCGCTACCTCTGCTTTTGAAACGGAGGCGCCCATGTCCATCGTCATCGAGCACATGACCAAAAGCTTCGACGGCACATCGGTGCTGCGGGGCATCGACCTGACCATCGAATCGGGCGAGCTGGTGGCATTGCTGGGCCCCTCGGGGTCGGGCAAGACGACGCTGCTAAAGATCATCGCCGGGCTTGACTGGCCCGATGCCGGGGGCTTGCGCGTTCATGGTGCCGACTGGCTGCATCTGGCGGCACAGGACCGCCGCATCGGCTTTGTCTTTCAGCATTATGCGCTGTTTCCGCACATGACCGTGCGCGACAACATCGCTTTTGGCCTGACCGTGCGCCCGCGGGCCGAACGACCGGGCAAGGCGGTGATTGCAGCCAAGGTGAACCAGCTGCTTGAGTTCCTGCAGATCGGCCACCTGGGCGACCGCTATCCGACACAGCTGTCGGGCGGACAGCGCCAGCGTGTCGCACTTGGCCGGGCGTTGGCCATTGAACCGACGGTGCTGCTGCTTGATGAGCCCTTTGGCGCGCTCGACGCTGCGGTGCGCCGCGACCTGCGCGCCTGGCTGCGCGAGGTGCATGACGAAACCGGCTCGACCACCATCTTTGTCACCCACGATCAGGAAGAGGCTTTCGAGCTTGCAGATCGCGTCGTGGTGATGGGCGAAGGCCGGATTGAACAGATCGGCAATGCCGACCAGATCCACGACCATCCTGCCAGTCCCTTTGTCGCCCGGTTCATGGGCGCGACGATCGAGCTGCCGGTAATGCTGAACGCCGGCCGGACCGAGGCACAGGGACTCGACGCCAGTCGTCTGCAGCGCCGCGCCCTGCCCGACGGGCCCGGAACCCTGTTTCTGCGCCCTGCCGATGTCACGCCGCTCGCCGATCCCTTGGGACGCTGGCAGATCGTACGGCGCACCAGCAATGGTGCGCTGTTGCGGCTTGAGCTGACAGATGGAGCGCAGCACTTTGGCATCGACCTGCCCCGACGTGCACCCGAGGCACAGGGGCTCTCCCCCGGTGCGCGCGTGAACCTGCGCCCCGAGGCAGGCACGATCTTTCCCGGCCCCCGCACCAGCCAGCCGCAGGCCGCCACAACCGAATTCCCCCGCAAGGAGAAAAGCATATGATTATCCGCAAGCTTCACGTCGCCGCATTGGCGCTGCTTCTGGGCGCAGGCCCGGCGCTGGCTCAGGACAAGATCCTGAACGTCAGCTATGATATCGCCCGCGAACTGTTCGAGGCGCTGAACCCCGAGTTTCAGGCCTACTGGAAGGACAAAACCGGCCGCGACGTGACTGTCGACCAAAGCCACGGCGGTTCGTCGAAACAGGCCCGCGCCATTCTTGAAGGGCTGCCGGCGGATGTGGTGACCTTCAACCAGGAAACCGATGTGGACGTGCTGGCCAAGAACGGCCTCGTGGCCGAGGACTGGCGCGAGGCGCTGCCGAACGGCGCGTCGCCCTATTACTCGCTGCCCGCCTTCCTGGTGCGCAAGGGCAACCCGAAAGGCATCAAGGACTGGTCCGATCTTGCCCGGGACGACGTGCAGGCGGTGTTCCCTAACCCCAAGACCAGCGGCAATGGCCGTTACACCTATCTGGCCGCCTATGCCTATGCGCTGACCCAAGAGGGCGGCTCGCCCGAAAAGGCGCAGGAATTCGTCGGCAAGATCTTTGCCAATGTGCCGGTCTTTGACACCGGTGGCCGCGCAGCCACCCAGACCTTTGCCGAACGCGGCATCGGCGATGTGCTGATCACCTTTGAGGCTGAAACCAAGGGTATCGCCCGCCAATATGAGGCGGAGGGTTTTGAGGCCGTGACCCCGGCAACCAGCCTGTTTGCCGCCTTCCCGGTGGCGGTGGTCACCGAGAACGCCGAAAAGAACGGCTCGACCGAGGTTTCGACCGAATACCTCAAGTGGCTTTACACGCCCGAGGCCCAGGAAACCCTGGCCGGGAACCACTATCGCGTCACCGATCAAGAGGTCGCGGCCAAACACGCCGCCGACTTCCCCGAGGTCAAGTTGCTGACCGTAGACGAAGTCTTTGGCGGCTGGGACAAGATCAATACCGAGCATCTGGCCGAGGGCGGGATTCTCGACAAGGTCTTTGTTAACCAATGACGGCGGCTGCGGCCATCAAGCCGAAACGGGTTCTGCCGGGGTTCTCTCTGAGCCTCGGCACGACCCTGCTTTATGTCGCCCTGGTGATCCTGATCCCGGTGATTGCACTGGTCCTTAAAGGGGCCGAGATCGGCCCCGCACGGTTCTGGGCCATCATCGCCGCGCCGCGTACGCTGGCGGCGCTGCGGGTGACGCTGACCGCTGCAGCACTGGCCACCGTATTCAACGCTTTCTACGGGTTGCTCATGGCATGGGTCCTGACCCGCTATGACTTTCCGGGCAAGCGCATTCTTGATGCGCTGATGGATATTCCCTTTGCGCTGCCGACGGCGGTGGCCGGTATCTCGCTGACCGCGCTTTATTCGGCGAACGGCTGGCTCGGCGCACCCCTGACCGGTGCGGGGATCAATGTCGTCTATACGCTGGGCGGCGTGATCCTTGCCATGACCTTCACCTCGATCCCTTTCGTGGTGCGCGCGATCCAGCCGGTGCTGGAGGATCTGGACCCGGCGATGGAGCAGGCCGCGATGACACTGGGGGCGCGGCCCTTTGCGATCTTCCGCCGGGTCGTCCTGCCCGCGATCCTGCCTGCATGGCTTGCCGGCTCGACGGTCGCCTTTGCCCGCTCTTTGGGTGAGTTCGGGGCAGTGGTGTTCATCGCCGGCAACCTGCCGTTCAAGACCGAAATCGCGGCGCTGCTCGCCTTTATCCGGCTTGAGGAATACGATTATCAGGGCGCAGCCGCCATTGCGCTGGTGCTGTTGCTGTTCGCGCTGATCCTGCTCATGATCTCAAACCTGATCCAGTTCCGCGCCGCCCGCCATCTGGAGGCCCGGTAATGTCCACGCTCGCGCTTTCCCATGCACCCGGCCAAAGCCGCCGCATGCCGCAGTTGTTGATCGGGCTTGCCTTTGTGCTGACGGCGATTTTTGTCGTGGCGCCGCTGGCCTTTATCTTCTGGCGCGCTTTTGCCGGGGGCTGGGCGGTTTACCTGGCCAATATCACCGACCCGCTGGTCCTGCATGCGATCTGGCTGACGACGCTGGTCGCAGTGATCGTTGTGCCGGTGAACGTCGCTTTTGGAATCGCCGCCGCCTGGGCCATTGCCCGGTTTCGCTTTCCCGGGCGCAAGCTGCTGATGGTGCTGATCGAGATTCCCTTTTCGATCTCGCCGATCATCGCGGGGATCTGCTATCTGCTGCTCTATGGTCGGCAAGGTCTGCTGGGACCGTGGCTTGCCGCGCATGATCTGAAAATCATGTTCGCCCTGCCCGGTATTCTGCTTGTCACCATGTTCGTGACCGCACCTTTCGTCGCGCGTGAGGTTCTGCCGCTGATGCAGGCGCAGGGCTCGGAACAAGAGCAGGCGGCAGTCACGCTGGGCGCGCGCGGCTGGCAGGTCTTTTCCCGCGTCACGCTGCCGAATATCCGCTGGGCGCTGCTTTACGGCGCAGTGCTGTGCACCGCACGTGCGGTCGGGGAATTCGGCGGGGTTTCGGTCGTTTCAGGTTCGATCCGGGGCCAAACGAACACCTTGCCCCTGCAAATCGAGCTGATGTTCAACGATCTTAACACCACAGGCGCATTCGCCGCAGCCTCGACCCTGACCGTTATCGCGCTGGTCGTGCTGGTCATCAAGGCCGTGTTGGAAAGCCGCAGGTAACACATTGTAACTGGCAGGAATGTCAGTGGACTTGGGCTCTCGCCCCCCATAGGCTGCAGGCCATGGAAGCCGCGATCAAAGATCAGAAACACTGCTGCCCCGAACTGCCAAAGCCGCGCAGCTTTTGGCAGCGCATCGCCGACCGGCTGGCGGCGCTGGTCGCCACACACCGACCGGCGACCCCCCCCGAGAAATCGGTTGCTTTCACCATCGCGGTGATCGCGCTGGGGGCGAAGCTTGCCAAGGCCGACGGCACGGTCGCGCGATCCGAAGTGGCGGCCTTTCGTCGCGTCTTTATCATTCCGCGATCCGAGGAAAAGAACGCCGCCCGGGTCTTTGATCTTGCGCGACAGGATGTGGCCGGGTTCGACGCCTGGGCACGGCGGATCGCCCGCATGTTCCCGCCCGGTGACCCGGTGCTGGCCGATGTGGTCGAGGGGCTGTTCATCATCGCCGTCGCCGATACCGACCTGCACGAGGCCGAAATCGTCTTTATTGACGAGGTCGCGCGTATCTTTGGCCTGCCGCCCGAACAGGTGGCGACAATCCGTGCCCGCCACGACCGCAGGCAGGGTTGCCCCTCTTGCGAAGTGCTGGGGATCACGCCCGACACGCCTTTGCCCGAGGCACGGCGGCGATGGCGCGAGCTGGTGCGCGAAAATCACCCGGATCGCGCCCTGGCCCGCGGCCTGCCGCCCGAGGCGATCCGTCTGGCCGAGGCCCGCACCCGCGCACTGAACGAGGCTTGGGATAATTTTCGCAATATGCACAAGGCGTACCCGGCCTGATGGAACCCGGGCGCCGCCCTTCCCGTTTTCTTTCAGAACAGCCAAAGGACCGGGCCATGCGCATCATTATTATTCCCTCGATCATGTGGATGCTGGCCGCACCCGTTGCCCTTGCGCAGGGTTACGAGCCCCCGCTGGCTGACAACCCAGCACCCGAGACCACGCCAGAAGAGGCCCCCCGCACGCTGGAGGAGGGGCTGGAAAACTTTATGCGCAACATGCTGAACGACGCTGAGCCGCTGCTGGATCAGCTGGGCCGGGATATGGGCGATACGTTAAGTGCGGTCACCCCGGTTCTGAAAGATATCGGCAAGCTGATGGATGACGTGCGCAACTATCAGGCCCCCGAACGGCTTGAGAATGGCGATATTCTGATCCGCCGCCGCGCTGATGCGCCGCCGCCTCCGCCAGTTGGCGACGCCCTGCGCGACATGCTGCGCCCCGCGCCCGAAAACGATCCGCGCCTGAACCCGCGCGGCGATGATCCCTTGCGCGCGCCCGAGGTTCCGCCTTTTCCCGAACTGAACCCCGACAGCGAAATCTCGCTTTAAGGCGCGAAGCTCTCGACCCAGTCGATCAGTGCCGGCAGGCTGTGGCGGTGCAGGTCGTAGCCTTGCAAGATCGTCTTGCGCGCCGCTATCTTCAGCCGTTCTGCCTCGGGGTCACCGGCAAGACCGCGGATCAGCGCCGCCTCAAGCGCGGGTTGATCAAAGAAGGGCACCAATCGGCCATTCTCGCCATCACGGATCAGTTCACGCACCGGTTCGGTATCCGAACCGACGATATAACAGCCCGCCGACATCGCTTCGGTCAACGACCAGCTAAGCACAAAGGGATAGGTCAGGTAGCAATGTACCCGGCTGACCTGCAACAGCGCCAGATATTGCAGATAGGGCACGCGGCCAAGAAAATGGATGCGGCTAAGATCAAGCTGGCCATCAAGCTCGGCCAGCAGCTTTTCCTTCCACCCGGGCGCGTCCTTGGGCAGGCCACCGTAGCTGACACCATCCCCACCGACCAGCAGCGCCTGCGCCTCGGGGCGCGCGCGCATCACCTCGGGCAGCGTCCGCATAAAGCGGTGAAAGCCACGA
Source organism: Paracoccus sp. TRP (assembly GCF_000185925.1). Lineage (NCBI taxonomy): Bacteria > Pseudomonadati > Pseudomonadota > Alphaproteobacteria > Rhodobacterales > Paracoccaceae > Paracoccus > Paracoccus sp. TRP. The sequence continues at coordinate 26,958 of NZ_AEPN01000002.1, forward strand.
TACGGCTCAAGCGAGCGGGACACATAGGTCAGCACCTCGTCACCCGCCCGCAGTTCGCGCCCATCAGGCAGCCGGAATTTCGCCTGCGGATCGGGGCGAACCTTCTCCGTGTTGATACCGTCGTGGATCACCTTCAATTTCTGGCGCAGCTCGGGCGGGAATGAGTTGGCCTGATATTCGGTCGGCGACAGCCCCGCATCCGCCTGCACCAACCCCTGAATCAGATGGGCAGAGCGCGCAATCGTGGTCACCCGGCCTTCATCGCTGCCTGGGCTGATTTCAGGATCAAAGCCGACATCATGGCCACGGGTGCGATACAACAGCTCGGCATAGACAAGCAGTTTGGTTTCGGGCCAGATCTCACGCAGAAACAACGTCTCACCCCAACCGCTGTGGCCGAATATCACATCGGGGGTATAGTGGTGCTGATCCCGCAGCGCCCGGCAGGCGCGCGCGGTCAGCCAGCCGCGATCGGCCATCTCACTGAAGGTCCGGCCCAGCATGGGGGGCAATTTCAAGTCGGCCGGCGCCTTGTAGCGCACAACCTTGACCGGAGAAGCTCGCTGGTTCTTTTCATCCGTCAGGGCCAGCACATGATGGCCACGCGCCGCCAGCGCCGGCGCAAGGTGCAAAAACTGGCCCGGAAAGTTCTGATGGATGAACAGGATTTTCATGCAAGCGTTCTCAGAAAGGCGGCATCAATCAGACGGCGCGTATACTCGTTATGCGGGTTATCAAACACCGCCTCGGTCGTACCCTGTTCGATCACCTCACCTGCGCGCATGACCATGATCTGATGGGACATCGCACGCACAACACGCAAATCATGACTGATAAACAGGTAAGCAAGCCCATGCTTGCGCTGAAGACGGCGCAAAAGCTCGACGATCTGCACCTGCACGGTCATGTCCAGCGCGCTGGTCGGCTCGTCCAGCACCACAAGCTTGGGATTGAGGATCATGGCACGGGCAATCGCAATCCGCTGACGCTGCCCGCCGCTGAATTCATGCGGATAGCGATGCATGGTCGCGGGGTCCAGCCCGACCTCTCGCATGATGGCGTCCACCATCTCGCGCCTGTCGCGGCCCGGCTCGATTCCGTGAACGCCCAGCCCCTCAGAGATGATCTGCTCGATCGTCATCCGGGGCGAAAGACTGCCAAAGGGATCCTGGAACACGATCTGCATGTCGCGACGCAGGCCCCGCAGCGCCCGGCCCGGTAAGGCAGAAATATCGCGCCCCATGTAAAGGATCGGCCCATCGCTTTCGATCAGCCGCATGATTGCCAGCGCAAGCGTGGTCTTGCCGCTGCCCGATTCACCGACGATCCCCAGCGTTTCGCCCGCACGAACCGACAGGGTAGCACCGTTCACCGCCTTCACGTGCCCGACGGTGCGGCGCAGGAAACCACGCTGGATCGGGAACCAGACCTTAAGATCACGGGTCGCCACCACCTCGGGCGGGTCCCCGACCAAAGGCTCGGCCCGGCCCTGAGGCTCGGCCGCAAGCAGCATGCGGGTATATTCGTGCTGGGGATTGGCAAAGATTTCCTCGACCGGCCCCTGCTCGACAATCTCGCCGCCCTTCATCACGCAAACCCGGTCAGCGATGCGGCGCACAAGGCCGAGATCATGGCTGATGAACAGCATCGACAGCCCTTCGGCCGCCTTGAGCTCGGCCAACAGCTCCATGATCTGGGCCTGGATCGTCACGTCCAGCGCCGTGGTCGGTTCATCAGCTATCAAAAGTTCGGGGCCATTCGCCAAGGCCATGGCGATCATCACCCGCTGACGTTGCCCACCTGAAAGCTGATGCGGATAATCGGCAAGCCGGGTTTCGGGGTCACGAATGCCAACCCGGGTCAAAAGCTCGATGATCCGCGCGCGCGCTTCGGCCCCTTTCAGGCTCTGGTGCAGCGCCAGACTTTCTCCAAGCTGCCACTCAAGCGTATGCAGCGGGTTCAGCGAGGTCATCGGCTCTTGGAAAACAAAGCTGATGTCATTGCCACGCACCCGGCGCAGCTCAGCCTCAGAAGCGCCCAGCAGCTCGCGTCCCTCATAACGGACCGAACCCGCGACCTCGGCCGCGTCACCAAGCAACCGCACCGTCGAAAGCGCTGTCACCGACTTACCCGAACCGGATTCGCCGACCAGCGCGACCGTCTCGCCCCGGTTGACGGTAAAGCTCACGCCCTTGACGGCGGGGGTCAGTTGCCCGTCCTGCCGGAATCCCACCCGCAGATCTGTGACTTCCAGAACCGGGGTCATCGGAAGGTCTTTCTTGGGTCAAAGGCGTCGCGCACGCCCTCAAAGATGAACACCAGCAGCGAAAGCATGATCGCAAAGCTGAAAAAGGCGGTAAAACCCAGCCACGGCGCCTGCAGGTTCTGTTTGGCCTGCAAGGCCAGTTCGCCCAGTGAGGGGGCGGAAGTCGGCAGCCCGTAGCCAAGATAGTCGAGCGCGGCCAGAGACGAGATCGTACCGGTGACGACAAAGGGCATCATCGTCAGCGTCGCCACCATGGCATTGGGCAGGATATGGCGGAACATGATCGTGCGGTCATTGACCCCCAACGCCCGCGCCGCCCGGACATATTCAAAGTTGCGCGCCCGCAGAAACTCGGCCCGGACCACGCCGACCAACGCCGGCCAGCCAAACAGGATCGAGACAAAAACCAAAAGCCAGAAGCTGCGCCCAAGGATCGCAAACAGAATAATAATCACGTAAAGCGAAGGCGTTGAACTCCATATTTCAAGTAATCTCTGAAATACGAGGTCCGTACGCCCACCAAAATATCCCTGCACCGCCCCCGCAGCGATTCCCAAAAGTGAGGCGACGACGGTCACGATCATCGTGAACAGGATCGACAGGCGGAAACCATATATGACCCGCGCCAGGACATCGCGCGAGGTGTCATCCGTACCAAGCCAATGCTCGGCATCGGGCGCGCTTGGGGCGGTGCCGACATTATTGATGGTGCGATAATGATAGGGGATCAGCGGCCACAACATCCAGCCACGTTCGATCGCCTCACCGGCAACTTGCCCGGTTTCGCGGGCCTCTTTCTCGGTCGCCTCGGGATCGGCCCAGCACTCTTGTCGCCCACCGGTCCGGATCAGGCATTGCACCCCCGGATCGGTATAGATCGCTTCGGTCCCGAAATCGCCGCCAAAAGCGGTCTCGGGGTAAAAGCGATAGACCGGGAAATACAGCCCGCCCTTGTAGCTGACGAGGATCGGCTTGTCGTTGGCGATAAGCTCAGCAAAAAGCGAGGCCACAAACAGCACTGTAAAGATGATCAGCGACCAGAAAGCGCGTGAATTGCGGCGGAAATTGCGCAGGCGGCGACGGGTCAGTTCAGTCATTGCCATCAGCCGGCCCTCCGCTCGAAGTCGATACGCGGATCAACCAGCACATACATCAGGTCCGACAGGATACCGACCAGAAGGCCCAGCATGCCAAAGACATAAAGCGTGCCAAAGATCACCGGATAATCGCGTTGCACAGCAGCCTCGAACCCCAGCCGCCCGAGCCCATCGAGCGAGAAGATCGTCTCGATCAGGATTGAAGAGCCAAAGAACACACCCAGAAACATCGCGGGAAAGCCGGCGATCACGATCAGCATGGCATTGCGAAAGACATGGCCGTAAAGAACGCGCCCCTCGGTCAGGCCCTTGGCACGGGCGGTCATCACATATTGCTTGTTGATCTCATCCAGAAAGCTGTTCTTGGTCAGCAGCGTCAGCGTGGCAAAGCTTGAGATCGTCGTTGCCGTCACCGGTAGCGCGATGTGCCACAGGTAATCCTTGACCTTGCCCCACAAGCTCAGATCCGCCCAGTTGTCCGAGGTCAGCCCGCGCAGAGGGAATATCTGCCAGTAGCTGCCGCCCGCGAACAGGACCATCAACAACACTGCGAACAAAAAGGCCGGGATGGCATAGCCGACGATGATCGCGCCCGATGTCCATGTGTCGAAAGGCGTGCCGTTGCGGACCGCCTTGCGGATACCCAGCGGGATCGAGATCAGATAGGCGATCAGCGTCGACCATAGCCCCAGCGTGATCGAGACCGGCATTTTTTCCAGCACCAGATCAATCACCGAGATTGAGCGGAAAAAACTGGTCCCGAAATCAAACCGGACATAATTGCCCATCATCACCAGAAAGCGTTCGGCCGCCCCGATCTTTTCTTTGCTGCATTCGGGGGATTTCAGATCCGGTTCGCCCTGATGGGCCGGCGAGCAGGTGATACGGGCAAAGCCCATCTGAACCTCAAGCTGGTCCAAAAGCTCGGGCGGGATACCGCGGGCACCAGCATATTCGCTGCTTTGCGCTGCCTCACCCCCGCCGCCGGTAATGTTGCGCAGCGCATCGCCCTCGCCCTGAACGCGGGCAATGATCTGTTCGATCGGGCCGCCCGGAACGAATTGCGTCAGGGTAAAGTTGACCAGCATGATGCCGATCAGCGTGGGTATGATCAGCAACAAGCGCCGCAGGATATAGGCTGCCATCCGTCCCCTTGCTCCGCCTGATCCGCGCCAGCCCTTGCGGGCCCTAGCGCAGCACGCCGGATTGTTTCAGCTTTGCTGCCTTATCCGCGTCATACCACCAGAAATCAAGCTCACCCAACGCATGGGGCGGCAGGGTGTCGGGGTGACCAAAGATATCATAATAGGCGACGGTATGGGCAGCCTTGTACCATTGCGGCACCCAAAAGCGCAACGCGCGCAGGCTGCGGTCCAGCGCATGGGCGACGGTGATCATCTCGTCCTGCGTGGTCGCCTCGATCCCTTTCTGGATCAGCGTATCTATGGCCGGGTTGGCCAGCCCCATCAGGTTGAACACATCGCCCACGTTTTCCGAACCAAAGGTCTGCTCGGTATCGCCGCTAAGAAAATAGCCCTGCGCCATATGGGTGGTCGCAAGGTCAAAGTCATGGCTGCGGGTACGCGCCGTCAGCTGGGCGTCATCAACACGCAGGTTCACCGCATCAATGCCGATGGCGCGCAGGTTCCGGACATAGGGGTTGATCACGCGGTCAAAGGTGGCGCTGTCGTTCAGGAACTCAAGCCGCAGCACCTCGCCCTTGGCATTGCGTCGCATTCCGTCGCTGCCGACCGTCCAGCCAGCCTCATCCAGCAGCTTTGCCGCCTGCCGCATGTTCCTGCGGTCAAGCTGGGTCTTACCCGAAACCGGCTGGACCACCGCATCATCGGTCAGCACGCCAGGCGGCAGGTCCTTGGCCAGTGGCTCAAGCAGCGCCAGTTCGGCAGGAGCAGGCTTGCCCTGCGCCATCAATGGGCTGTTGTCCCAAGGCGAGTTCACCCGCGTGTAAAGCCCGTAGAACAGCGTCTCATTCGACCATTCAAAATTGAACATCAGCGCGATGGCCTCACGCACGCGGATGTCCTGAAACTTGGGTCGACGCAGGTTAAAGACCCACCCCTGACCGTTGGAGATATCGCCGTTCGCCAGTTCTTCCTTTTTGACAGCCCCGGACTGAAAGTTCGGAAAATCATAGCGCGTCGCCCAGTGGATCGAGCTTGCCTCGTTGCGGAAAGTATAGACCCCGGCCTTGAATGCCTCAAAGGCGCTGTCGTAATCGCTGAAGTATTCGATGCGGATGCGGTCAAAGTTGTGCCGCCCGACATTGATCGGCAGGTCTTTGCCCCAATAGTCAGGATTGCGCCTGAAGGTGATTGAGCGCCCCATATCCGCCCGGTCGAACATATAGGGGCCCGAGCCGACAAAGGGGATGGTGCTCGACTGTTCGATGTCGCGCTTGTTCTTGCGGAAATCCTCGCGCGAAAAGACGATCTGACCGCCGACCGACTGGATCACGTCACGGCGCGGATAGCCGGGCTGAAAGATGAACTTGATCGTGTGATCGTCAATCACCTCGGCCTTGGCGACGATCTTGGCGATGACCGTGCGATAAGATGACAGGCCCTTGTCGCGCAACAGTTCGAACGAAAACAGCACGTCATGGGCGGTCAAAGGCGTACCGTCGGAAAATTTGGCCTCGGGTCGCAGATGAAAGATCACCCAGTCGCGGCTTTCGGGATATTCGATCGTCTCGCAAAGCAGGCAATAGGCGGTGCCGATCTCATCCGCCACGCCCTCCATCAACGGCTCCAGCATGGCGTTCGACAAAAGCGCCGCCCGGCCGCGATGGGTATAGGGGTTGTAACTGTCAAACCCGCCCGAGAACCATTCCGAGATCTCGCCCCCCTTGGGCGCATCCGGGTTCACATAACGCAGATGCTTGAAATCGGCAGGAAGCTCGGGCTCACCGAAAACCGAAATGCCGTGCGAAACGATGGTTCCAGAGGCCTGCGGCTCTTGGGCAAGGGACCAGCCGGGCATCAGCGCCAGGGCCAGTGCAACCATCGGGGCATGTCGCAGAATGGGCATTTTCATCGGGTCTTGGTGATCCTTGTTTTGGCTTGCTCGGGCATGTCGCCACCTTTGCACCAAGGCTAGCAGTCCGCGTGCACGGTTCAACATGCAAATGCGTGAGCGGGGGACCATATGCCGCAACAGGCAAGCAAAAAGGGCGCCCCGCGGGACGCCCTGCACTGTGATCCAGCTTGTCTGACGCTTACTGCTGGGACTGCAGATAGGCAATCAGGTTGGCGCGATCCTGAACCTTGGGCAGACCGGCGAAAGCCATCTTGGTGCCTTTGACTACCGATTTGGGGTTGGTCAGGAATTCCTGCAACGCCTCGGGGGTCCAGTCCCCGCCATGCGCCTTCATCCCGTCCGAATAGTTAAAGCCCGAGATGCTGGCCACCGCACGACCAACCACACCGTTCAGGTGCGGGCCGGTGCCATCGGTGCCGTCGAGCTTGTGGCAGGCCTTGCATTTGCCAAAGACCTTTTCACCAGCCGCAGCATCGGCCGAGGCCAGAACGGTTGCGAAATCGGGACCTTCCTCGGCTGCCGGCTCGGATTCGCCTCCGGTCTCTTCAACGGGGATAGTATAGGCCTGAGCGTGCTCCCCTTCACCACCGTGACCCGAGGACGCGATGTTATAGATGCTCGAAGCCGCCCAGTTCATCAGCAAAAGGAACAGAAGAGCGCCGATGAGCGCACCGGCGGCCTTGGTGACGGTCATGGTATCGAACATGTCTGCGGATCCCTTGGGTCTGTCCGTGGATTTGGGCGTATCTACCCGCTTTTGTTTCGCCGGTTCAAGGTATAGTTGTCGCTTGCGCAGCACAAATCAGGCGGAATGACCGCCCGGACACAGGGTCCACGCGACGGCCCTGCAAGCGAAGGTGTGACAGATGACCCAGGCAACAACCCAGAACGTAATCGCATTCCAGGGCGAGCCGGGCGCCTATAGCCATCAGGCTTGCCGCCATTATCGCCCGCAGATGGAGGCACTTCCCTGCCGCACCTTTGAGGACACGATCGAGGCGGTACGCAGCGGCCGCGCCGAACTGGCGATGCTGCCGGTCGAGAACTCGACCTATGGCCGGGTCGCAGACATCCATCACCTGCTGCCCGAAAGCGGGCTGCATATCATCGACGAAGGCTTTGTTCGGGTGCAGATCAGCCTGCTGGCGGTGCCGGGCACGAAGCTTGCCCAGGTCACCGATGCGATGAGCCATCCGGTTCTGCTGGGCCAATGCCGTGGATTTCTGCGTCGTCACAGCATCCATGGTGTGGTCGGCGCCGATACCGCAGGCTCGGCCCATGAGGTCGCGCGCCGGGGAGAGCCCTCGCTTGCCGCGCTCGCCTCGCCGCTCGCAGGCGAAATCTACGGGCTTGAAGAGCTGGCCTCGGGAATCGAAGACCGCCAGAACAACACCACCCGCTTTCTGATCATGTCGCGCTCACCCGATTTCTCCCGCCGCGCGAACAGCCAGGGCGGGACAACCATGGTCACCAGCTTTGTCTTTCGGGTGCGCAACATCCCCGCCGCGCTTTACAAAGCTCTTGGCGGCTTTGCGACCAACGGCGTCAACATGACCAAGCTGGAAAGCTATATGGTGGACGGCATTTTCACCGCCACCCAGTTCTACGCAGATATCGAAGGGCACCCCGAGGATCCGCCTGTCGCCCGCGCGCTGGAAGAGCTTGATTATTTTACCTCCAGCCTGAACATCCTTGGGGTCTATCCTGCCGATCCGTTGCGCGCGACACAGACTCAAGCGGCTGAGTGACCGCGCCTAAGCGAGCCCAAAGCAGGGCCGGCAGATTCAGCCGGCCCTAGGTATTCGCGATCAGATAGGTGACCAGATCGCCCACATGACGGGCGAATTTGCGATCCAGCTGAGACTTGCCCAGCTTGGCGGTTTGCAACAGGATGCGCGCCTTCATGCCACGCGGCTGGGCCTCGGTTTCAAACAGCAGCCGTGACTTTGTCCGGGTCAACGCCACGACTGTCATGCGGATGGACAGGTTGAACTGATCCGAGCTCCCCTCAAGTGTCAGCGCTTCAGGCGGATCAAACTGCGTCAGTTCAAGCACCATCTCGCGGTGATGGGCGCGCCAGTCGAACCCCAGTTGCCAGCGCATGCCAACAGCCGTCCCGGCAAGCCTGTCCTGCCGACGCAGATCAACGCCACGACGAACCAAAAGCCGCTCGATGGCCTTGAAGTTGCTGACGGCGCGAAACAGATCCTCCGCAGCAAGGTCCATGTCTTGTCGGGTAGAAAATTTCATTGGCGATCCGGTCAGGCAGCTGGAATGTTGCTAACAGATTCATTCCATGCTGCGCCATGGCATGCAAGACCACCCAATGGGACATCCGTTTAAATTTATTACAATCTTAGGTTGTATTAATTTGATATTGTCTACATCCATGCGGCATGACGCGCCACAGCCCCCCACCCGATCCACCGCCTGCCACCGGTACCATATCCGTGCGCGTGATGGCGACGACGGATCTGCATATGCACCTGTTCGGATACGATTATTTAGCTGATCGTCCCTCGGGCAAGATCGGGCTTTCCCGGGTTGCGGCGCTGATCTGGCAAGCTCGGCGTGAAGCGGCCAATTGTCTGCTTTTCGACAATGGCGACAGCCTGCAAGGTAACCCGCTGGGCGATTATCTGGCCGAGACCGGAACGATCAGCCCACGTCACCTTCACCCTGCTATCGAAACGCTGAATGCGCTGCAATATGACGCGGCGACACTTGGCAATCACGACTTCGCCTTTGGCACCGATTTCCTGCGCCGCGTGCTTGAGGGCGCCAGTTTCCCCTTTGTCGCCAGCAATATGCGGGCAAGGCGAGCCCTGCCGATTCTCCCCCACCTTTTGCTGAACCGCAGCTTTCGCGATGACTTGGGCAAGCTGCACCAACTGCGCATAGGGGTCCTGGGCTTTCTGCCACCGCAAACCGTCGCATGGGAACCGGCGCTGCAATCGGAAATCACTGTCGAGGATATCCTGACAGCAGCCCAATCGGGCACTGCCGTGCTGCAGCAGCAAGGCGCGGATCTGATCGTGGCGCTGGCGCACAGCGGTATCGGCGCGCTGGCACCAAATCCGATGATGGAGAATGCGGCCACCGCACTCGCTGCCATGCCAGGAATAGATGTGGTGATCGCGGGGCATACGCATCGCGTTTTTCCCTCACCCGATCATCCGCAGGGGCCGGGGATCGATAGCGTCAGGGGCACGCTTGCCGGAAAGCCTGCTGTCATGCCGGGCTTTTGGGGTTCGCATCTGGGGCTGATTGATTTGCGGCTGAAACGCTGTGATCAGGGCTGGCACATCGCCGATTTCACCTGCCACGCCCAGCCGGTCGGACCAGAGGATGATCATCACTCTGTCACTGCGCCTGCACTGTCGGCCCATCACCAGACCCTGCGCCACCTGCACCGCCGCATCGGCCGCACCAGCCAACCGCTCAGCAGCTACTTTGCCCTGATCGGAGAGGACCCCGGCCTGCGTCTTGTCACCATGGCACAGCGCTGGCATGTGCGCCGTGCGCTTGCCGGTACGCCATGGCAGGATCTGCCGATCCTGTCAGCGGCCGCACCCTTTCGCGCCGGTGGTCGGGGCGGGCCACAGCATTACACCGATGTTCCGGCAGGACAGCTGACCCTGCGCAGCATTGCTGATCTATATCTGTTTCCGAATCGGATCTGCGCGCTCAGGCTGACCGGGGCCGAACTTATCGACTGGCTGGAACGTTCGGCGAGCCTTTTCCTGCAGGTCCAGCCGGGATTGCCGGACCAGCCACTGATCGACCCTGATTTCCCTAGCTATAATTTCGATGTCGTCGACGGGCTCGACTGGCAGATCGATCTGAGCCAGCCGCCTCGCTACGCGCCGGACGGCCGGCTTGCCCATCCCGATTCGCAGCGCATCTCGGGGCTGCGTCATCGTGGCCAGCCGGTTGCGCCCGACCAGCCGTTCATTCTGGCGACGAACAGCTTTCGACTGTCGGATTGCGGGCTTTTCGCCGGGGTGGCAGCGGGACGGCCGGTGTTGCTGGACAGCGGCGCACGCACCCGCGAGGTGCTGCGCCGCTATGTCGCGCTGCAAAAGGTGCTGACGCTTGACCCGCAAAACGGGTGGAGCTTTCGCGCCCTGCCCGGCACCTCGGTCCTGTTCGAGACAGGCCCCGCTGCCGCGCAACATCTGGACGGACTGTCACGGCAGGTCGAGATTGTGGGATTGGGTCCTGATGGTTTCCTGCAGCTGCGCCTGCACCTTTGACTGGCAAGCCGCTTGCATCCCGCCGCGCCCGCGCCTATCTAGGCGGCGAGAGGTTGGCGCGGGCGAGCGCCTCGCCAACCCGGTCAGGTCCGGAAGGAAGCAGCCGTAACGAGTCCCGCTTGGGTCGCTGTCCAGCCTCTCACCCTCTTTCCCCTTCCCCCGCAAGTCGTTAGCTTCCGCCGCGCAACTGTCCGAAGGCCGGCCCATGACCATCCCTCCCCGCATTCTTTGCCTCGGCGCGATGCTGTGGGATGTGATCGGCCATAGTGCCACCAGAATTGAGCCGGGCGACGACCTGCCCGGCCGGATCACCCGACAGCCGGGCGGCGTGGCGCTGAATGTGGCGCTGGCGCTGGCGCGGCAAGGGCTAGCCCCCGCCATGCTGGCCGCCATCGGCCGGGATGCGCCCGGCGATGCACTGATCGTTGAGGCACAAGGGCGCGGTGTCGACACACGCTGGCTTTACCGCGATGATGGCTTTGAAACCGATAGCTATATCGCCATTGAAAGCCCCGACGGGCTGGTCGCGGCGATTGCCGATGCCCGCGCGCTTGAGACTGCGGGCGGTGCTATTCTTGCCCCTCTGCGCGATGGCCGGCTGGGCGATGTCGCACGGCCATGGCAGGGAACATTGGTCATTGACGGCAATCTGACTGCCGAGATTCTGGCCGGGATCGCAGATGATCGCTGCCTCGCCGGGGCCGATCTGCGCATCGTGCCAGCAAGCCCCGACAAAGCCCCAAGATTGCAACAGCTGATCACCCATCCGCGTGCCACCTTCCATCTGAACCGCGCCGAAGCCGAGATGCTGGCCGGACGTACCTTTGACCATGCACTGGATGCAGCCGAAGCCGTCGTCGCGCTGGGTGCGCGTCGCGTGCTCGTCACCGATGGCCCCCGTCCCGCCGCCGATGCCGCTCGCGGGGAACCGGGTCTTAGCAAGGCCCCGCCTCCGCTTGCCACCCGCCGCGTTACCGGCGCAGGCGACACATTTCTTGCCGCCCATCTGGCCGCTGAATTGCGCGGCGCCGACCGGGCCAAAGCCCTGGAGTGCGCGCTATCCGCCGCCTCTGCCCATGTTTCAGGAAAGGACCTGCCATGAAGTCGCTGATCGCGCTTTCTCCCGAAGTTTCGCAAGCTCTGGCCGACAACCGCCCGATCGTCGCGCTGGAATCGACCATCATCACCCATGGCATGCCCTATCCGCAAAACCTTGAGGTCGCGCAGAAGGTCGAGGCCGTGGTGCGCGAATCGGGCGCCGTACCCGCCACCATCGCAGTGATGGGCGGGCGCATCCGCATCGGACTGGATGCCGAGGCGCTGGAGGCGCTGGCCTCGACCCCGTCGGCCGATGTGATGAAACTGTCCCGCGCTGATCTGGCCGCCTGCCTTGCGCTGGGACGGACCGGTGCGACCACCGTGGCCGCGACGATGATCTGCGCCCATCTTGCAGGAATTCGCGTCTTTGCCACCGGCGGCATCGGCGGGGTCCATCGCGGTGCCGAAAGCAGCTTTGACATCTCGGCAGACCTGCAAGAACTGGCGCAAAGCCCGGTCACAGTCGTCGCCGCAGGGGCAAAGGCCATCCTTGATCTGCCCAAAACGCTGGAGGTTCTTGAAACCCTGGGCGTGCCGGTCATCGCTTATGGCCAAGATCAGCTTCCAGCGTTCTGGTCGCGCGAATCGGGACTGGCTGCACCACTGCGCATCGACGACCCCGCCCAGATCGCTGCGGCCGCCCGTCTGCGCGGTGAACTGGCCCTTGCTGGCGGTCAGCTGGTCGTGAACCCGATCCCTGCCGAAGCAGAGATCCCGCGCGCCGAAATGATTCCCGTCGTCGAACAGGCCCTTGCCGAAGCCGAGACCCAGGGCATCGCCGCCAAAGAGGTCACGCCCTTCCTGCTGCAACGCATTTTTGAGCTGACCGATGGCCGGTCGCTTGACGCAAATATTGCGCTGGTGCTGAATAACGCGCGGCTGGCCTCGCAAATCGCCGCGGCCATGGCCGGCTAACGGCGACCGAAAATCTGTGACAGATCGTAAGAGTCGCGCTCGCCAATACAGGCCGCATCGCTGGCAAGAAAGCGATCGGCCGCCTGAACCCCGGCGTCATGCAATTGCTGCAAGAGGCCGGGCTGCGGGATCAGCTTGGTACTCGCGGACAGCGAATTCATCAGCTCTTCGTCCATGATGCTATGCAACAGGACGTTCTTCATCGGGCGTCCGGTCAGCCGGTCCTCAGCGAACAGACGCTTGACGAAGTTGATCGCGCGCAGCTCGGCCAATAGCGAGGCGTTAAAGCTGATCTCGTTCACACGGTCCTGAATCTCGGCAGGTGTCTTGGGGATCGCATCACGCAGCATGGGATTGATATTAACGATGACAATGTCGCGCGGCAGGTCCGGGCGATAAAGCGGGAACAGCGCCGGATTACCCGAATAGCCGCCGTCCCAATAGGCTTCGCGCCGGCCAGTAGCGGGGTCGTCAATCTCGACCGCGCGGAACAGTTCAGGCAGACAGGCCGAGGCCAAAATCGTCTGCACCGTCACCTCGGCCCCGCCAAAGACCCGCACCAGACCCGTGCGCACATTGGTGGCGGTGACAAAGAACGCGGGGCCCTCTTCGCGTCCCAGACGGGGGTGGGGCATGCCGCACAGGATGGATTCAAGCGGGTTGGAATAGAACGGCCCGCTGTCATAGGGGCTGAATACCCGTGTCAGAGACTCAAGCCAGGCGATGGGCGAGAAAAGCTCGGTCAGCCGCTGCCATGCACGCGGGACGGGGAACATCGAATAAAGCCAGCGCACCATCGAGTTGTCGCTGACCTGCGCGACCTGCGACCAGACATAGGCAAGGTTTTGCCGCGCCGCCTCGCGTCCGCGTTTGCCCGGACCACAGGACAGCCCCGCAGCCAGCGCCGCACCGTTCAGCGCCCCGGCCGAAGTGCCGCTGATGCCACGAATCTCGATCCCCGGCTCATCCAGTAGCCGGTCGAGTACGCCCCAGGAAAAAGCACCGTGTGCGCCGCCGCCCTGTAGCGCAAGATTAATCCGCTTAACGTCCATCTTTACCCCACATTCCATGCCCGCAGCAGATCATGCCGCAGCGCGGCACCAGACTGCGGCATTTCCGGGCAGAAAGAAAGCCTGGGGCGTGGAGCGCGGGAATGCGCGGCTTGCAGGTGGTTATCGGGCCAGGCCGGGCGGGTCAGTCGTCAGCCTGAGCCTGAGCCCGCGATTTACCCGCCACATCCAGCGCCAGCGTAGCCGCCATGAAGGCGTCCAGATCACCGTCAAGCACCCCTTGCGTATCCGAGGTCTCGTAGCTGGTGCGCAGATCTTTCACCATCTGATAGGGATGCAGCACATAAGAGCGGATCTGGTTGCCCCAGCCCGCATCCCCCTTTGCCTCGTGCTGGGCGTTGATCGCGGCGTTGCGCTTATCAAGTTCAAGCTGATACAGCCGCGCCTTCAGGGCCGCCATGGCATTGGCGCGGTTCTGGTGTTGCGACTTTTCCGAGCTGGTCACAACGATGCCCGTCGGCAGGTGGGTGATACGCACCGCCGAATCGGTGGTGTTGACGTGCTGACCACCGGCCCCGGAGGACCGATAGGTGTCGATGCGGATTTCGTTATCGGGAATCACGATCTCGATATTGTCATCGACTACCGGATAAACCCAGACCGAGCTGAACGAGGTGTGCCGCCGTGCCGCCGAATCATAGGGCGAAATGCGCACAAGCCGGTGCACACCCGATTCCGACTTGAGCCAGCCATAGGCATTCGGTCCTGAGATCTTATAGGCAGCCGAACGAATGCCCGCCTCTTCGCCCGGCGTTTCGGACAAAAGCTCGACGTTATAGCCTTTCTTCTCGGCCCAGCGGACATACATCCGTGCCAGCATCGAGGCCCAGTCCGCGCTCTCGGTGCCGCCTGCCCCGGCGTTGATTTCCAGGAAGGTATCGTTGCCGTCAGCCTCACCGTTCAGCAGCGCCTCAAGTTCTTTCTGCTGGGCCAGTTCGACCAGCTCTTTCAGCGCGGTTTCGGCGTCCGTGACAACCTCGGTATCGCCCTCGGCCTCGCCAAGTTCGATCAGTTCGATGTTGTCCTTAAGCTCGGTCTCGATACGGCGATAGGTCTCGACCGCGTCAGACAGCATCTGGCGGTCACGCATGAGCTTTTGCGCTCGGGCAGGGTCGGACCAGATATCGCCCGCCTCGATCATGGCGTTCAGCTCTTCCAGCCGATGTGGCGCGGTCTCCCAGTCCATACGCTGACCTAGCAGTTTCAGCGATTTGCGGATCGCCTCGATGGTGGCTTGGGTTTCGGCGCGCATCAGCACTCTCTGGGTTCGGTTTTCAGGTCAGGGCAGGACAAATAACGCGGGCAGCGTCCGGCGGCAAGCACCGGACCTAATAGAGCCCGCCCGAGGACAGCGTGCCGAAATCGGCTTTTTTCGGGATCACCTTTTTCTTGCCGGTCGAGGTGGTCACCGCCTGCCCGCTGTCGCGGCCAGAGGTAAAGAGCGGCAGCGTGGCCGGGTCGGCGCGACCAAAGCCGCCGTCGATCATGGCGATGCCGGTCAGGTCCTGACCATCGCGGAAATATTCGGCAATCACGTTGTCGCCCTTGGCATCCGGGCCAAGGATCGCACCGGTGAAGCGATCGATGTTGACGAAGTGGCCGCCCGGAGGAACCTTGAAGGCGGTGCCGCCAAATTCCTTGACCGCCTCTTTCATGAACTCGTTGAAGACTGGCACGCAAAGCGTACCGCCATAGGCATTCGAACCCAGCGTACGCGGCTGGTCATAGCCAAGGTAGCAGCCGGCAACGATGTTCGAGGTAAAGCCAATGAACCACACATCCTTGGCGTCATTGGTGGTCCCGGTCTTGCCCGCAACCGGCACCGGCAGGCTGACGCCACGCCCCGAACCGCGCTTGACGACGCCTTCCAGCATCGAGGTCAGCTGATAGGCAGTAATCGCGTCCATCACCCGTTCGCGGTTCGACCGGATCTCGGGCGCCGCACCCGGAGGCAGGTTCGGCTGGCCACAGGTCACGCACTCGCGGTGATCATGGCGATAAATCGTGCGACCGCGACGGTCCTGCACACGGTCGACCAGCGTCGGCTCCACCCGCTCACCACCGTTAGCGAACATGGCATAGGCGGCAACCATCTTGAACAGAGTCGTTTCCTGCGCGCCAAGGCTGTTGGCAAGAAAATGACCAAGGTGGTCATAGACCCCGAATTTCTCGGCATATTTCGCCACCGTATCCATCCCGATATCCTGGGCGATACGGATGGTCATCAGGTTGCGCGACTGTTCGATCCCGGTGCGCATCGGCGTCGGGCCATAGAACCTGCCGCTGGCGTTCTTGGGCGTCCACAGACCTTGCGGCGTGTTCACGGTGATCGGCTCGTCCACGACGATGGTCGCGGGGTTGAACCCCGAATCCAGCGCCGCCGCATAGACAAAAGGCTTAAAGCTTGACCCCGGCTGGCGCAGTGCCTGCGTGGCACGGTTAAAGACCGAACTTTGATAGCTGAAGCCACCCTGCATCGCGATAACGCGGCCGGTATTGACGTCCATGGCCATGAAACCGCCCTGCACCTCGGGCACCTGCCGCAGGGTCCAGCGGATAAAGCTGCCATCGCTGTCGCTGGTCATCTGGCGGACCAGCACCACATCGCCAACCTCAAGCAGGTCCGAGGCGACCCGCGCCTTTGGCCCCAGCTTGCCGTCCGCCAGCCGCTTGCGCGCCCATTGGACGTCCTTGGCGGGAATGGTGGCCGTGCCCTCGTGATCCTCGATGCCGATCGTGGCGTCGGTATCGCCCAAAGACAGGACAACGGCGGGGAACCAGCCCTCAATATCGCGCGGCACGCGGGCATCACCCAAAGCCTCGCGCCATTGCTGTTCGCTGCCCAACTGCCCGGCCGGGATCCTGACGCGGGTGCCGCGCCAGACGCCGCGGCCACGGTCGTATTTCTCAAGCGCCTGCTGCAGCGCGCGTGCGGCGACCTTTTGCAGCCTGGGATCGACGGTTGCCCGGATGGCCAGACCGCCGCCAAAAAACTCATCCTCACCGAATTGCGCAGAAAGCTGGCGGCGAATCTCGTCGGTGAAATAATCCCGCGACGGCAATTGCTGCTGGAAGGCCGGGAAATCACCGTTCTGAACCGAGCGCAACGGCAGTTTCGATTCCGATTCGTAAGTCGCTTGATCTATATAGCCGTTCTGCCACATCTCGCGCAGGACATAGTTGCGCCGCTCGGTAAGCGCCTCTTTGGCACGGACAGGATGATAGCGTCCGGGCGCCTTGGGCATAGCAGCAAGCGTCGCCGCCTCATGCGGGGCAAGCTCGGTAAGGGGCTTGTTGAAATAGCTTTGCGCCGCCGCCGCGACACCAAAGCTGTTCTGGCCCAGAAAAATCTCGTTCAGGTAAAGCTCAAGGATCTGGTCCTTGGTCAGCGTCGATTCCAGCCGCGTGGCGAGAATCAGCTCCTTGATCTTGCGCTCGACGCTGCGGTCGCTGGAAAGCAGAAAGTTCTTCATCACCTGCTGGGTGATGGTCGAGGCGCCGCGCAGGTTGCGCCCGCCCGAGCTGATCGCATCCAGCAAAGCCTTGCCCATCCCCATCGGGTCAAAGCCGTGATGGCTATAGAAATGTTTGTCCTCGGCACTGATGAAGGCTTGCTTCACCAGCGACGGAATCTCGTCAATCGGCACAAAGATGCGGCGTTCTTCGGCGAATTCGTCGATCAGCCTGCCCTCGGCGGAATAAATCCGGCTGATGGTCTTGGGCGCATATTGCGCCAATTGCTCATGACTCGGCAGGTCGCGGGAATACATCCAGAACACCGCCCCGACAGTCAGGGCGATGAAGAAAACGGCGGTCACGAGCCAGGAAAAGATCGCACCGATAAAAGACAGCAGGAAGCGCAGCAATGGGCAAGCCTCTGGGGATAACGAGCGTCTCTATAGACAGGCGGGCCGCGCCCGTCAAAGCAACCTTGCGCTATTGACGCGACAGCGCGGCACGGGCGGCATCATCTTGCGCCCACAGCCCGACCGCGCGGGCCAAAGCCTGCGCCGTGCGCGCACGCCAGTCCGGGTCAAACAGGTTGGCACGGTCACCCGCATCGGTCAGAAACCCCAGTTCGACCAGAACCGAGGGAATATCGGGTGATTTCAGTACCGAAAATGCCGCCCCCCGCACCGGACGGCGGTGCATGGCGATGCCAGCGCGGTTCAGTTCCGAGACAGCGAATTTCGCAAAAGCTTCTGATCGCGGATGGGTTTCGGTCCGCGCCAGATCCATCAGCACAGCGGCAACCTGATCATCGGTCCCAGCCAGATCCAGCCCCGCCAGCAGATCGGTGCGGTCATGCCGCATCGCCAGTTCGCGCGATGCGCGATCATCGGCCTGCGGGTTCCAGGTATAAATCGACAGCCCCGCCGCCTCGCCCGCCGGCAGCGCATCGGCATGAAGCGAGATGAACAGATCGGCCTGTGCCGCCCGGGCCAGCGTCATGCGCCTCTCCAGCGGAATGAAACTGTCGTCCTGCCGCGTAGCGACCACCTCAAATCCGGCACGGGTCAGGATCTCGGTCAGTTCGCGCGCAAAGCTCAGCATCAGAGCCGCCTCGCTGATCGCACCGACCTGAGCGCCGGGGTCATGGCCGCCGTGGCCGGGATCAAGCGCCACCCGCAACGGCTTGTCGCCCGTCCGGCGCGGTGGCAGCGGCGTCACCGCAGCGGGGGCAGGCAAGTCCCAAAGTGCGGAAAGCGCGTTGCCACGAGTGACGAAATCCTTTTGTCCGACCGGTTCGATGCGCAATTGAACCAACGCACCCCTGGCCCCACCCTCGGCCGGGCGCTGAATGGCAGTGCGCAGCGCGTAGGGGCCGGGCAGTTCCATCACCAGCCGCGACCAGCCCGGGCGAAAACGCCCCCAGCGCAGCGCAGGCACCAGTTCACGCCCCGGCAGATCCCCGGCCCGGGTGCCGGAAAAGTCGATCTCGCGAAAATCAACTACCAGTCGCGGCGGCCCGTCGAGAAAATAGACCCGATAAGGCACCGGCTGGCTGATGGTCAGCCTCAGGTCCATGGGTCGCGGTCGCCCGCGATCCCGCCCTTCGGCCGACAGCGCGGAATGTGCCAGATCGACCGTGGCCAGCGCCGAACGCTGACCGTCTTCGGCCAGTGCCGGCAGTGCCAGCAGAAACAGCAAAAGGACCCAAAGCCGTCTCATCGTGCCGCCATAAAGGCCGCCAGCCGGTCCAGCCCCTCAGCGATCTCGGCCGTTGAGGCGGCATAGCTAAAGCGCAGGGTCTGCGCCCCGCGATGGGGGTCGAAATCAAGCCCTGGTGTCACCGCAACTCCAGCTTTTTCAAGAACTTCCGCTGCAAAATTCAGGCTGTTTCCAGTTAATTCAGAGACGTCGGCATAGATATAGAACGCCCCTTCGGGCGGTGCGATACGGTCAAACCCGATCCTGGGCAGCCGTTCAAGCATCAGCCGGCGGTTCTCGGCATAGACGGCAAGATTGGCCTCGGCCTCATCGACACAATCAAGCGCCGCCAGAGCCGCAACCTGGCTTGCGTGCGGGGGGCAGATGAACATGTTCTGCGCGATCCGCTCGACAGTGCGAATCATATCCTCGGGCACCACCATCCAGCCAACGCGCCAGCCGGTCATGCTGAAATATTTCGAGAAGCTGTTGATGACAAAGACATCATCCGTCACCTCCAGCGCCGAATGGAACCCGGCACCGTAGTCTAACCCGTGATAGATCTCGTCCGAGATGACGTTCATACCCAGTTCGGCAGCCTTTGCCGTCAACCCAGCCAGTTCCTCACGCCGCAAAACGGTACCTGACGGGTTGCCGGGCGAGGCAAGGATCAACCCCTGCGCATCGGCTGGCAGATCCTGCGGGCGGGGCTGATAGCGATCATCGACCCGGGTCTGGATGCCAACCGGCGTCAGCGACATCGCACGCAGGATCTGGCGATAGCTGGGATAGCCCGGCTCGCCCAAAGCGACGCGGTCTCCTGCGTCAAACAGAGCTGAAAAAGCCAGGATAAAGGCCCCTGACGAGCCCGGCGTCACCACCACCCGAGCAGGATCAAGGTCGATACCGTACCAGCGCTGATAAAGCCCGGCGATGCCCTGACGCAGCTCGGGCAGTCCCAGCGCCACGGTATAGCCCAGCGGCCGGTCCAGAGCGGCCGCAAGCGCCCGGCGCGCGCCCTCGGGTGCGGGGGTCGAGGGTTGACCGACCTCCATATGGATGATGTGCCGCCCCTTCGCTTCTGCCTTGCGGGCGGCCTCCATGACGTCCATCACGATGAAGGGATCGACCTGCCCACGGCGGGATTGTCTCATGTCTGCCTGCCTCATGGTTATGGCCGGGGTATCACGCCTGTGGCGGGGCCGGTCAAGCCCGCGTGAGACGGGGGCCGATAGCTTGCAACGGCTGGCGAGACGGGCCAAGCTGCCTGCAACTGGAAAGGACCCCTGTATGAAAGCCCTTCTGACCGCCGCCGTCCTGACGGCGACCGCCCTGCCCGCCGCCCCGGTCCTTGCCTTTGACCTGGCCAATATGACCGAGGACGAAAAGGCTGCCTTCGGCGAGGCTGTCCGCGAATATCTGATGGAAAATCCCGAGGTTCTGATCGAATCGATCAACGTCCTTGAGGAACGCCGCGCCGCCGATGAGGTCAAGAACGACCAGTTGCTGGTCGAGAATAACCGCGAGGCTATCTTCAACGACGGCCACAGCTGGATCGGCGGCAACCCCGAAGGCGACGTCACGCTGGTCGAATTCATCGACTATCGCTGCGGCGTCTGCAAACGCGTCAACCCGGATCTGGAAAAGCTGATCTCGGCTGACGGCAACATCCGCTGGATCCTCAAAGAATTCCCGATTCTGACGCAGGAAAGCGATATGGCCGCGCGCTTTGCCATCTCGGTCCAGCAGATCGCGGGGGCCGATGCCTATAAAAAGGCCCATGACGTGCTGATGGAATCGCGCGGCCCGGTCAATCTGGAAAGCCTGACCAAGCTTGCCGGTGATCTGGGTGTTGACAGTGAACAGGTCATCACCCGCATGAACACCGAGGAGGTGTCGTCCGTGCTGCGCAAAAACCAGCAGCTGGCCGAACAGATGCGCATCATGGGCACGCCCACCTTTATCATCAACGGCGAGATGCTGCGGGGCGTACCCGCTGATGGGCTAGAGGGTGCAGTCGCCCGCGCCCGCGCCGCCAAGGGCTAAAGCCAGCGCCCGCAACTCGGCGATGGTCGGCGTTGCGGGCTTATTCTGCGGCAGAGGGCGTAGCCTCGATCTCGGCCGCGCGCTTTTCGACCAGTTCGACGATATGGTCGATCATCTGATCATTCGACATCTTATGATTCTGCTTGCCAGCCAGATAGACCATCCCGGACCCGGCACCGCCGCCGGTAAAGCCGATATCGGTCATCAGCGCCTCACCCGGACCATTCACCACACAGCCGATGATCGACAGGCTCATCGGGGTCTTGATGTGCTCAAGCCGCTTTTCAAGGATCTCGACCGTCTTGATGACGTCAAAGCCCTGACGCGCGCAGCTGGGGCATGAGATGATCTGTACGCCACGGGTGCGCAGGCCCAGAGACTTGAGTATCTCGAATCCGACCTTCACCTCCTCGACCGGATCGGCCGAGAGGCTGACGCGGATCGTGTCGCCGATCCCCATCCATAATAGGTTGCCAAGGCCGATAGCGGATTTGACCGTGCCAGACATCAGCCCGCCGGCCTCGGTAATGCCCAGATGGATCGGCGCATCGGTCGCCTCGGCCAGTTGCTGATAGGCGGCAGCAGCCAGAAAGACGTCGCTGGCCTTTACGCTGATCTTGAATTCGTGAAAATCGTTGTCCTGAAGGATGCGGATGTGATCCAGCCCGGATTCCACCATCGCATCGGGACAAGGTTCACCATATTTCTCAAGCAAATGCTTCTCAAGGCTGCCTGCGTTCACACCGATACGGATCGAACATCCGTGATCGCGCGCAGCCTTGATAACCTCGCGCACGCGATTGGCATCACCGATGTTGCCGGGGTTGATGCGCAGGCATGCTGCCCCTGCCTCGGCCGCTTCAATGGCGCGGCGATAGTGGAAATGGATATCTGCCACGATCGGCACCGGACTTTCCCGGCAGATTTCGCGCAACGCCCGGGTCGAGGCCTCGTCCGGGGTCGAGACGCGCACGATATCAGCACCGACATCCGCCGCACGGATGATCTGGTCCAGCGTCGCGCGCACGTCCGAAGTGTCCGTATTGGTCATGGTCTGGACGCTGATCGGTGCATCACCCCCGACCGGCACATTCCCAACCATGATCCGGCGCGACTTACGCCGGTCAATATTGCGCCACGGGCGAATCGGATTATGCGACATGGCTAAAGCCTTTTCCTGCGCAGAGGGCGGATTGACCCGTCACAGATAGGCCGATGCGGCCGGACGGACAAGCCGTCCGCCCCCTGCCCGGTCCAAGATGCCGGATCCGTGACCGGCATCCTGCGTCTGGGTTACTCCTGTTCAGCGGGTTTTTCTGGCTGATCAGCCGAAGCCAAAGATACCATTTCGGCCAGCCTCGGATCCTTGGCCAGATCGGCTGCGGCGAATTTGGCTGTTACCGCCGTCGGCGACAGCTCGACATTCTTGACCACCTTGGCACCCGGCGCGGCGGGGCCATAGGTGCGGCCGTTAACTGCGAAATAGACCGCGCCAGAGTTGCCCGCGCGCAAGATCGGCGGGGCCTCAAGCTTAGGCAGCGCGAAACGTTCGCCCGCGTCCATGATCTTTTCAAGCAGCACCGTACCGTCAGCCGAGGTGACGCGCACCCAGGCCGGCTGGGTAACAAGGATCTCGACCTCGGGCGCATCGGGTGCAACGGTGCGTACCGCCGCCTGCTCTTGCGGCATGGGGGGGCCATAGACCTGCTGATCCTGAGCCGATGCGGTGCGCACAACAGCCTCGCCATCGTCGGGCTGCATCGCCGGCGCATCCAGACCCGGATCAATCGCGGCAATCGGCCCGTCACGGGCAACCAGCACCGGCACCTCCAGCGCCTGCGGGCGATAGGTACGGTCCAGCCCTTCGGGCCGCGGCAGGTTAACCTGAGCCGATTCAACCGTCTCAGGCTCGGCCGCTTCCTGCACCGGATCAAGCGCCGCGATCACGCCCGGCGCCTGATCGCCGGGCGTCAGGTTGACCTTTTGCACCTCTTGCAGCACCGCCCAGCCACCGTAGCCGAGGCCACAGGCCAGAACGATCATCACAAAGAGCGAGCCGATGGCGCGCGGCTCGAACGAGCTCCAGATGCTTTCCTGCTTGGGCAGAAAGATCGGATGCGGATTAGCCAGAGCCTCGGCCGGATCCGCAGGCCGCCGCTGAGGCTTAGGCCCCGAGGCGGCGGGTGCCATGCCATGCGGGGGCTGAAAGCCCGACTCAAGACAAAAACGGCGGAAGGTCCATTCCTGGTCCATACCCAGATAACGGGCATAAGAGCGCACATAGCCAGCGATAAAGCTGGGCGTATCAAAAGCAGAGGTATCGCAATTCTCGATTGCCGCAACGTAAGATGCGCGAATGCGCAACTCGCGCTGAACATCCAGCAGCGACTTGCCCAGCGTGGCGCGTTCGCCCCGCATCAGGTCGCCAAGACGAATGTCCGGATCGTCAAAGCCCGGCGGCAAAGCCACCGGCTCATCATGCGACGGAGGATTCCCCCTCAGCCCGATCATCGCGCCTGCCTCATTCTTGCTGCTCGCCCTCCCGAATCGGAAGAAACTACAAATTGATTAAAGCAAGGTTATCACGGGTGCGAGAGGTCTTCACCCCGAAACCGTTCAGGCAGCAGAAGTAGAACGGTTCAGTTTACATTGCGACCACAGGTTATCCATGGCGCGCACGAGGTGATCAATCTGCCGGGAATCATGCACCGGAGAAGGGGTAAAGCGCAGCCGCTCGGTCCCACGCGGAACGGTGGGGAAGTTGATCGGCTGCACATAGATGCCAAAGTCGCGCAGCAACATATCCGACAAGGCCTTGCAATGTACGGGATTTCCGACATGCACGGGCACGATATGGCTGCCGTGATCCATGATCGGCATGCCCAGGCCGCGCAGGCGCATCTTAAGGATACGGGCATTGAGCTGCTGACGGTCGCGCAGCAACTGCCCCTCGGCCGTCTTCAGGAAGGCAATCGAGGCAGCCGCCCCTGCCGCCACCGCAGGCGGCAGCGAGGTGGTGAAAATAAAGCCCGGCGCATACGAGCGAATCGCATCCACCATCTTGGCAGTCGCAGCGATATAGCCGCCAAAGACACCAAAGGCTTTGCCAAGCGTGCCGTTAAAGATGTCGATGCGATCCATCAGCCCGTCGCGCTCAGCGACACCGCCGCCGCGGGGACCGTACATGCCAACCGCATGAACCTCATCAAGGTAGGTCAGCGCATTGAATTCATCGGCCAGATCACAAATCGCGGCGATGGGGCCAAAATCGCCATCCATCGAATAAATTGATTCAAAGGCGATCAGTTTCGGGGCGGAGGGATCGTCAGCCTCAAGCAATTCGCGCAGATGCGCGACATCATTGTGGCGGAAAATGCGCTTGGCACCGTCGAAACGCTTGATCCCCTCGATCATCGAGGCGTGGTTCAGTTGGTCCGAATAGATGATCAGCCCCGGAAACAGCTTGCGCAGGGTCGAAAGCGTCGCGTCATTGGCGATATAGGCGCTGGAAAAAACCAGTGCCGCCTCTTTGCCGTGCAGATCGGCCAGCTCGACCTCAAGCTGTTTGTGATAGATCGTGGTGCCCGAGATATTGCGCGTGCCGCCTGAACCGGCACCAGTCGCATCCAGCGCCTCATGCATCGCGGCCAGGACGACGGGATGCTGCCCCATGCCAAGATAGTCGTTGCCGCACCAGACGGTGATCTCGGTCTCGCTGCCATCGGGACGGGTCCAGACCGCCTGCGGATAGGCCCCCTTGCGGCGTTCGATGTCGATGAAGGTCCGATAACGGCCTTCCTCGTGCAGCTTGCCGATGGCCTGATCGAGGGCGGCTGAATAGTCCATTACAGATCCCTTGCCTTGCTTGAACTTGCTCGCTTGGGGGATCATGTTGCGATCCCGCGGGTGACCCTTTGATAAGTGCCGGAACCGGGAAAATACAGCGTAAAAATGTCGCACCACTACTAAGATAGCAGGGATTTTCTCTGAGGAAATCAATCAGGAAAGGCGAAAAATGGCGGACAATTCCAAAATCGACGAAGTACTTTCAACCCTTGATGAAAATCTGCCGCAATCGCTGGACCGGCTGATGGAATTCCTGCGCATTCCGTCGATTTCGACCGACCCGGCCTATAAAGACCGCGTCCGGCAGGCGGCGGACTGGCTGTGCGCGGAACTGGCATCTTTGGGCTTCGAAGCCTCGGTGCGCGACACGCCCGGCCATCCTATGGTTGTGGCTCATTCGCAAAAAGGCGACCGCCGACCGGCGCTGTTTTACGGACATTACGACGTTCAACCCATCGATCCGCTGGAGCTGTGGGATCGCCCGCCCTTTGAACCCGAAATTCAGGACACGCCTAATGGCAAGGTGATCCGCGGTCGCGGTTCGTCCGACGACAAGGGCCAGCTTATGACCTTTGTCGAGGCAGCACGCGCCTGGAAAGAGATCCATGGCAGCCTGCCCTCGGATCTGGTGCTGCTGTTTGAGGGTGAAGAGGAATCCGGTTCTCCGAGCCTGCGTCCCTTTCTGCGTGAAAATGCCGCAGAGCTGCGCGCCGGGATCGCGATGATCTGCGACACCAGCCTGTATGCCGATGGCCGCCCGGCCATCACCACCCAGCTGCGCGGCCTGTACGGGGATGAGATCATCCTGCGCGGCGCGGACCGCGACCTGCATTCGGGCGGCTTTGGCGGGCTTGCGGCCAACCCGCTGCAAGTGCTGGTCGATATCCTGTCGGGCATCAAGGACGCTGATGGGCGTATCACCCTGCCCGGCTTTTACGACGGGGTCGAGGAACTGACCGAAGAGCTGCGCGCCGATTGGGAGGCGCTTGGCTTCGACGCCGGCGAATTCCTCTCGCGCGTTGGGCTGAAACATCCGATCGGAGAGCGTGGACGTACCGGGCTTGAGATGGTCTGGAACCGCCCCACCTTCGAGATCAATGGCATCACCGGCGGCTATACCGGCGAAGGCTTCAAAACAGTTCTGCCGGCCGAGGCCCGCGCCAAAGTCAGCTTTCGCCTGACCGGCGCCCAGAACCCCGGAAAAATCCGCGACAGCTTCCGCGCCTATGTGCGCGCCCGTGTGCCTGCCGACTGCGCGGTCGAGTTCCAGGATCACGGCGCAAGTCCCGCAAGCCGCATGGATATCTCGGACCCGGCTTTTGCAGCAGCCAAGGCGGCCCTGACAGAGGAATGGGGTCGCGAGGCGGCCTATATCGGTGCCGGAGGCTCGATTCCGATCGCCGGGGATTTCAAAGAAATCCTGGGCATGGATACCATGCTGATCGGCTTTGCCCGCGATGACGACCGCATCCACTCCCCGAACGAGAAATATGACCTGGAAAGCTTTGCCAAAGGGGCGCGCAGCTGGGTGCGCATCCTTGCCGCACTGTCATAAGGCCAGCGCCGGGCGGCAGTGCTGCCCGGCACGCTTTGGCGGAAATGAAAAAGGGCGCCCGGTCGGGCGCCCTTTTATCATGACATATGCTTGCGCTTAGGCTGCGCGGGCAGTCAGGACCGCATCGACCTTTTTCTGCGCGCCTGCTTCGTCCATGCCGCTGACGGCGGCGACTTCGCGGGTCAGACGGTCCAGAGCGGCTTCGTAAAGCTGACGCTCGGAATAGGATTGCTCGCGCTGATCGTCGTTGCGATGCAGGTCGCGAACCACTTCGGCAATCGACATCAGATCGCCCGAGTTGATCTTTTGCTCATATTCCTGCGCACGGCGCGACCACATCGCGCGCTTGACGCGGGCCTTGCCCTTAAGAGTGTCCAAAGCACGCTCGACCAGGTCGGGGGTCGAAAGGCCCCTCATGCCGATCTCGGTCGCACGGGCGGTCGGCACACGCAGGGTCATCTTGTCCTTTTCAAAGGAGATGACGAACATTTCGAGTCGCAGCCCTGCGACTTCCTGCTCTTCAATTGATACGATCCGACCCACGCCGTGAGTCGGATACACCACAAAATCATCGGGGCGGAATTCGGTCTTCTTGGCTTTCGACATTGGGCTTCCTTCGCAGTTGCGCCACGGCGCGGCACAAAAGGCCCAAAAGGAGGGAGAGTCCCTCCTTACAGGCCGGGATTATTATTCTTGCGCTTCCGATCGGGCAGACGATCAGGACAGGCAGCGGCGCCGGACGGGCTACGAAAAGCAACCCATCCGGCGCGGGATGGCCGCACCATAACACATAATTCGCCTTGTTTCAAAGGCTCGCTGCAAAGCAGCGTCCGACCTGTTCGATGCGAAAAAACCTTGGAAACTCAGATACTCGCAACCCAACACACCAAAAGGGCCGGGACATGATCCAAGACGAATCATCTGCGCCCATCACGAGACTGAACTAGCCCTTCGACCTGGATGTTGCCAGCACGACACAGGTGAAAAGCCCCATTGGTGCATAATGATCACAGTCGCCAAGCACCGCAAACGGACAACATGCCCCAAAAATCGGGCATCAATCGCCTTCGCCAGGGGCTTCCGAAAAATATTTTTCCAGCTTGCCGGCCTGACCATCCATTTCCTGATAGCCGGGCATCGGGTCTTTCTTGCGGGTAATCACCGGCCAGAGTTCGGCATATTTGCGGTTGAACTCGACCCAGGTTTCCATCCCCGGCTCGGTATCGGGGCGGATGGCGTCGGCCGGGCATTCAGGTTCGCAAACACCGCAGTCGATGCATTCGTCGGGATGGATGACCAGCGTATTTTCGCCCTCATAGAAACAGTCTACCGGGCAAACCTCGACGCAGTCGGTGTATTTGCACATGATGCAGTTTTCGGTAACGACATAGGTCATGGCGCGATATTCCTGTTTCCTGATCGGCTAGTTACGCCCGCGGCCGGCATCAATCAAGGCCGGGACTAAGGAAAAGACGGGGATACAGCCCGGGACCGGCCGGCACGGGATGTCATTCCGTCACGGGCCGCAGGGGCAGAACCGGGTTCCTGACCGCCCTACCCCAAGGCAAACGGCTAGGATTCGATTTCCTCATATAACAGCGCGGCCTCGCTTGCCGGGCCGCGCCGCTCACCCAAAAGCAGGACCCGCAGCACCCGCACCCGCCCATGGGCCGAGACGGTGACAGTGTCACCGCCCCGCACCACCTGCGCCGGTTTACGGCAAGGCTGGCCATTCACCCGGATGCCGCCCGCGCCGATTGCATCGGCAGCGAGCGTCCGGGTACGAAACAGCCGCGCATGGTGCAGCCAACGGTCAAGCCGGATTGCTCCGCTGTCGCCTGCGCTCACGTTTTATTCTTGAGCGCGGCCAGAATGGCGAAGGGGCTGTCGGGATCGGCCTGCTTTTCAGCGCGCGGAGGACGCGCCTCAAAATTCTTGGGCCCATCGTGGCGCGGCTTGCCCCGAGGCTTACCCTTGGGTCCACGTTCACCCGACTCGCCGCGACGCTTACCCTCAAAGGGCTTACCCTCACGCTTGCCACCCTCGGCCCCGTTCTCACGGTCACGGCGCGGGCCACGCTCACCTTGCGGACGGCCCTGCCCTTGCTGACCCTGCGGCCGCTCACCCCGCTCAGGGCGGCGATTGCGCGGACGCGGAGCCCAGGTGAAGGTATAAAACACCTCGACCTCAGCCTCTTCGCCAGAAGCAGCAGGTTCAGCCCCTTCAGCGCCCGAGGCTGCCTCTTCCTCGGCCTTGCGGGCGGCCTGCTCGGCCTCCCACTGCGCGCGGGTTTCAGCTGCGAGAACGCTTTCCTCTTCGGTCAGCGGGTTGGCATGCTCTCCGGCCTCGGGCGCGGGATCAGCCACCGGCTCGGCCGCAGCGCGAACCTTGGGACGTTCACCACGCTCGGCGCGATAGCCCAAACCACGCATCAGGCCCGAGAACTGCTCTAGCGTCATGCCGGTGATCGACAGCATGTCCGGCGTCGCCTCAAAACCGCCACGGCTGTCCTGAGTGCGCAGCATATCAGCCAGCCGTTCGAGCATGTCGATACGGATCGCCCGTTCGCCCGCCGGATGATAGCCCGAAAGCGTGTAATAGCCCTTGGGCACATCGGGCAGGTTCGGAATGGTCACAAGGCCCGGAGGCGGGTTTTCAGGAAATTCGCTCAGCCCCTGATCAAGGCCCCAGAGCACCAGCCGCAGCCGCGTAGGCGCCGGTTTCAGCAGGGCTGGCTGGAAGATGGTGAACTGGCCAAAGCGCACGCCATGTTTGCGCAACATCCCGCGCGCGTCCTGGTCAAGCTCCTTGACCTCAGATGCGACGCCTTCGCGCGGCAGAACGCCCAGTGCCTCGACAAGGCGGAAGGCAAAGCCGCGGGCAAGGCCCGACAGCGTTTCGTCATTACGCAACGCCAGCAGCGGCTCAAACAGCGTCGCGATCTTGCGGTCGATGAAATGCTGCAGACGGCGGCGCACCTTTTCGGTGATCTCGGGGCCTGCTTCTTCGTCAACGAAGGCTTCGACTCCCGGTTTCAGCGCCTCGCCCCCCTTGACGAGCTTGCCCACCGCCGAGCTGCCCCACATCAGGCCGCCCTGTTCGGTGAAGTCCAGCTCGGTATCCGGCGCGTTGTAGAACCGGTCGGCGCGCAGATGGAACTCGGGCCGCAGCGCCTCATAGGCAGCACGCTGCAGCATCCGCGCCTCGTCTCCGGTCGCGTTTGGATCGGCGTGGAAGCGGAAGCCCTCCAGACGGCCGGCAAATTCGCCCTCAACCGTCACTTCGCCCTTGTCATTCACCTCGGCCAAAAGGCTCTCCTTCTGTTTGAGCCGGCGCAGCAGCACTGATGTGCGCCGGTCCACGAATCTTTGTGTCAGGGCCGCGTGTAACGCGTCCGACAATCGATCTTCTACCGCGCGCGTCTCGGCACGCCAATGACTTTCATCCGAAACCCAGCCGGATCGTTGGGCAACATAAGTCCAGGTCCGGATATATGCCAAGCGTTTCGACAATGTGTCGATATCGCCTTGTGCGCGATCTATGCGCCGGATCTGGCCAGCCAGCCAGTCCCCGGGCACGCCACCTTCACGCAGGAAACCAAAGATGCGCGCCAGCAAGGTCGCATGCTCTGCCGGAGAAATGGCGCGAAAATCGGGAATACGACAGACGTCCCACAATAGCCGCACATCGCGGGGATGCGTCACCTTGTCGCGAATCTCGGGCATCGCGGAAAGCGCCTTCAGCGCCCGCAGGTCGTCAGCTTCGCGCCCCCGCACCAGCCATTCCGATTGCGAGGATGCCTCAAGGCTTTGCTGCAACCGCTCGACCGAACCATATTCAAGCGCCCCGTTGCGCCAGCTTAGCCTTTGAATCGGGGCGAACCGGTGGTTCTCGATAGCCTCGATCAACCCTTCTTCCAAAGGGGCGGCATCGCCGGTGACGCCAAAAGTCCCCGGCTCGGTATGGCGACCGGCGCGGCCAGCGATCTGGCCAAGCTCATGGGGGAAAAGCTGGCGAAAGCGGCGGCCGTCGAATTTCTCGGTCGCTGAAAAGGCGATATGGCGGATGTCGAGGTTCAGCCCCATACCGATGGCATCGGTGGCGACCAGATAATCCACCTCGCCATTCTGATACATGGCGACCTGAGCGTTGCGGGTGCGCGGGCTCAAGGCCCCCATGACCACTGCGCAGCCGCCCTTTTGACGGCGGATCAGTTCAGCCGTGGCATAAACCTCATCGACCGAGAAACAGACGATAGCCGAGCGTGGCGGCATACGGCTGATCTTTTTCGAGCCAGCCCAGGACAGGGTCGAGAATCGTTCACGCCGCATGAACTGTGTCTGCGGCACCAGCGCGGCAATCGCCGGACGCATGGTGTCACTGCCTAAAAGCAGCGTCTCGTGCAGGCCGCGCATGTGCAAAAGCCGGTCGGTAAAGACATGCCCACGTTCAGGGTCGGCACAAAGCTGGATCTCGTCGATGGCAACGAAATCAGCCCCGACCTCGGGCATGGCCTCGGTGGTGGCGACCCAATATTGCACCCGCTCGGGCACGATGCGCTCTTCGCCCGTGACCAGCGCCACGACCGAAGGACCCCGCGCCTTGACGATGCGGTCATAGACCTCGCGCGCAAGCAGCCGCAGCGGCAGGCCGATGACCCCCGTGCGATGTGCGAGCATCCGTTCTATGGCGTAATGGGTCTTGCCGGTATTAGTCGGGCCAAGGACGGCCGTGACCCGGGATTTATCGTTCATCAGGCGTCCATGCCTTGCAATTTCTGTTCAAGCCGCCGGACCGCGTCCTGCGCATCCTGCTGATGGGGGTGGATCTGCAGGCTGCGGCGATAGGCGGCGAGCGCCTTTCCGTCATCGCCCAGCTCTTCCAGAATCGTGCCAAGCTGGGTCAGAGCGTTGAAATGGCGCGGTTCAAGGCGCAGCACCTGCTCAAGATCGGCAAGGGCAGGCCCGAAATCCGCATCGAGATAAAGCGCGACCGAACGCAGATACCAGCCCGCGGCGAAATCCGGTGCGTGATCGGTCAGCGCCGTCAGGTGGCCGATAGCGGTGACCGTGTCGCCTGCGTCCAGCGCCGCCTCACCGCGCTTGTAAAGCAAATCCATCGCTGCCGAGCCCGAACGGGACCATATCCGCAGGATATCGGTTTCTGCGCGCGCCCAGGTCTCGCCCTCGGGCTGGGCCAGTTCGACGAAAAGCAGGTCCAGATCCTCACGCTCGCGCAAGCGTGCCTCGGATGTGGGCTCGGCAGGTGCAGCGGGTTCGGACAGTGGCTCCGCAGCACCCGAATCGCTTTCATTTTCAGGAGAATTTTCTTGCGGGGCCACTCCCTGTACGGGTATCTGATGAACCGGCAACCCTGGGGCCTGCCAGGCATACGAACTGCCCGCCAGCCCCAGAAGAAGCACTGTCGCTACGGCACGGTGGAAATGAGGGACTGGCGCAAGCATACTCACCATGTAACTTTCCCTACCGTCTAATTCCAGACACGAGAACAGGAGATCGAGAATGAGCAAAGTGGTCGATGCTGCCGTGGCCGCACTGGACGAAAAGGCCAAAGGCTTCGACGGCACCGCGAAATTCGTCATCGAGGGCGAAGGCTCGGTCTATATCGACACCAATGGCGCCCGCGCCGCCGATGACGAAGCCGATGTGACACTGACCGCCAGCCGCGAAACCTTTGAAGGGCTGCTTGCGGGCGATGTGAACCCAACCACCGCCTTTATGACCGGCAAGCTGCGGGTCGATGGCTCGATGGGCACGGCGATGAAACTGGGGGCACTGCTCTCCTGAAACATGAAGCCTGCGCCCTTTAACACCCTGCCCGGCGATCCCCTTCCCACGGCCCGCCCCTTCTGGGTCCGCGCCGAGGATGGGGTACGCCTCAGACTGGCGCATTGGGCAGCGGGCAACGCCCTGGGAACAGTGCTGCTGTTCCCGGGCCGCACCGAATATATCGAGAAATATGCCGAAGTTGCCGCTGATCTGAATGCGGCAGGCTTTGACGTACTGGCCATAGACTGGCGCGGACAGGGCATGTCCGACCGGCTGCAGCCAGACAAACGGCCCGGCCATATCGAGGATTTCGCCGATTACCAGCGCGACGTGGTCGAAATGGTTGTCGCCGCGCAGGAACTGGACCTGCCGCAGCCCTGGCATCTGTTGGCTCACTCCATGGGCGGCACCATCGGCCTTGCCGCACTTGAAGCCGGGCTGCCGGTGCAAACAGTGGTATTCTCGGCCCCGATGTGGGGTATCAATCTGCGCCGCGTGCCGGAGCCTTTGGCGCTGGCGCTTGCCGGCCTTGCCCGCCGTCTGGGCCGCGGCGAACGTCCGGCCCCTGCCACAGGTGGTGACGAAAACTTCGTCCTTCTCGATTCCTTCCGCCGCAATCTGCTGACCGGGGACGGACGCCGCTGGGGCCGGCTGGTCGCCGAAGCCGCGACCTGGCCTGATATCGCTATCGGCGGGCCAAGCTACAGCTGGCTGCGCGCAGCAATCCTGGAATGCCGCCGCCTTGCCGCCCGACCTTTGCCGGCGCTGCCCGCGCTGATCGCGCTTGGCGCCCGCGAAGGGATCGTTTCGCCCCGCGCCATCCGCAGCCGCACCGCCGATTGGCCCGGAGCCACCCTGCTGGAACTGACCGACAGCCTCCACGAACCGATGATGGAGCGTGACGCCATCCGCAATCGTTTTCTTGGGGCAGCCATCGCCCATTTCCACGCCGCCGCCACAGTTTGACACCGGTGGAATTGATGCGGGACGGGTTGCAGCCCGGCCATTCAGAGGTCACATCTTGGTCATACGAAAGGACCGAAAATGATGATATCAGCCTGCACCTTCGTGAACCGTATCCTGCCGCGTGACGAGAATGCCCTGCCTGTCGCAGCCGAGGCCCCTGACCTGGGCAAGCTGCCGGAATGGGACCTGAGCGACCTCTACCCCGCTCCGGACTCACCCGAACTCGCCCGCGATCTTGAGACGGTGGAACAGGCCTGCAGCGACTTTGCCCACGATTACGAAGGCAAGCTGGCCTCGCTTGACGCCGAAAAGATGCTTGACTGTATCGAACGGTATCAGCAGATCGACATCCTCGCCGGCCGGATCATGTCCTATGCGGGGTTGCGCTATTATCAGAACACCACTGATTCCGAACGCGCCAAGCTGATGGGCGACCTGCAGGATCGCATCACGACGGCGACGACAAGGCTCGTGTTCTTCAGTCTCGAATTCAACAGCATTCCCGACACCTGCTATGAGGACATCTTTGCCGCGCCAAACGGTCCTGCACGCTACAAGCCTGTGTTTGACCGCATGCGCGCTATGCGCCCCTATCAACTGTCAAATGAGCTTGAACGTTTCCTTCACGACAATTCCGTCGTCGGGGCAGCGGCCTGGAACCGGCTTTTTGACGAAACCACCGCAGCTCTGACCTTCCAGGTGGATGGCGAGGAACTGGGGCTCGAAGCGACGCTGAACCTGCTTACCGACCACGACCGTGCACGACGCGAAGCCGGTGCCCGTGCGTTGGCCGAGGTCTTTGGCCGCAATATCAAGCTCTTTACCCGCATCCACAACACGCTGGCCAAGGAAAAGGCCATCGAGGATAAATGGCGCAAGATGCCAACGCCGCAAACAGCGCGGCACTTGTCGAACCATGTCGAACCCGAGGTGGTCGAGGCGCTGCGCAACGCCGTGACCGCCGCCTATCCGCGGCTGTCGCATCGCTATTACCGGCTTAAGGCGCGCTGGCTCGGCCTCGACAAATTGCAGATATGGGACCGCAACGCGCCGCTACCCTCGGAAAGCCCGCGACTGATCACATGGGGCGAGGCGCGCGATACGGTCCTTGGCGCCTATGCCGGTTTCTCACCAAAACTGGCCGATCTCGCCCAGCCCTTTTTCGATCGCGGCTGGATCGACGCTGGCGTCAAGCCCGGCAAGGCCCCCGGTGCCTTCGCGCACCCGACCGTCACCACGGTTCACCCCTATGTGCTGCTGAACTATCTTGGCAAACCACGCGATGTCATGACCCTTGCCCATGAACTGGGTCACGGCGTCCACCAACGGCTTGCAGCTGCGCAGGGGGAGTTGCTGGCCTCAACCCCGTTGACGCTTGCTGAAACCGCCTCGGTCTTTGGCGAAATGCTGACCTTCCGCGCACTTCTGACCAAGACTACGGACAAGGCGCAGCGCAAGGCACTTCTGGCTGGCAAGGTCGAGGACATGATCAACACGGTCGTCCGCCAGATCGCCTTCTATGACTTCGAATGCAAACTGCACGCCGCCCGTGCCAAAGGTGAACTGACGCCCGAGGATATCAACGCCCTGTGGATGTCGGTACAGGCGGAATCGCTGGGCGATGCCTTCGAATTCATGCCGGGCTATGAAAGTTTCTGGACCTATGTGCCGCATTTCGTCCACTCGCCCTTCTATGTCTACGCCTATGCATTCGGCGATGGGCTGGTGAACGCACTCTACGCCGCCTATGAGGATGGCCTGCCAGACTTCCAGGCAAAGTATTTCGACATGCTGGCAGCCGGGGGATCGCGCCACCACAAGGAACTGCTCGCCCCCTTTGGCCTCGACGCCTCAGACCCCGCGTTCTGGGACAAGGGCCTGTCGATGATCGAAGGTTTCATCGACGAACTTGAGGCGATGGAGGCCTGATCCGAACCCCCGGGGTCACACGAAACAAGCTCTAACCCCTTCTTTCGTGTTAAAATATCCCGGGGAATCCCGAAGGGATGGGGCAGAGCCCCTTCCCCGGCGGCAGCCGGGACAGTTTTTCATCGCCTGTCCCGGACGCCTGTCCTATGCTGCCCGCAAACAAGGAAAGGGGACAGCATGATCCGCAGACTTCGGCGCATCATCCTTTGGCTTCTGGCGCTGGCGGCTCTCGCAGCCACTGCCGTGGCAATCTGGGGCCCGGCCTTTGTCGAACAAAGACTGAACCCGATCACCATGCCCGAGGCCGGCTGGCCGGTGACGCCACCAGCCGAGGCCCTGCATCAAAAGCTTGTCATCGGCGACTGGCATTCCGACGCGCTTCTGTGGGACCGTGACCTGCTCGAACGCGTTGACCGCGGCCATGTCGACATTCCCCGGCTGATCGAAGGCAATGTCGCGGTACAGGTTTTTACTACTGTTACCAAAAGCCCGCGCGGCCAGAACTACAGCCAGAACTCGGCTGAAGCCCCCAATAACATTACCCCTCTTTTTATCGGCCAGCTCCGCCCCCTGCCCAGTTGGTTCAGCCTTAAGGAACGGGCGCTCGTTCAGGCGGCGGCTCTGCGCGATGCCGCCGAACGCGCACCTGATCAGGTCATGCTGATCCGCTCGGCCGAGGATCTCCAGACCCTGCTCGAAGCGCGGCAGAACGGCGCAAAAACCGTCGGCGCCATCCTCGGGACCGAAGGCGCCCATCCCCTCGAAGGCAATATCGGCAATCTGCAGGTGCTTTATGGTGCGGGCTTCCGCCTGGTCGGGCTGACGCATTTCTTTGACAACGAACTCGGCGGCAGCCTGCATGGACAAGGCAATGACAACTCGGGGCTGACCCCATTTGGCCGCCAGGTTGTCGAAGAGATGATCGCCAAACGCATGATCGTCGATCTTGCCCACGCAAGCCCACAGGTGGTGCGCGACGTGCTGACCATTCCCGGCGTGCGGCCGATCCTGTCTCATACCGGGATCCATGGCCAATGCCCGAGCCCGCGCAACCTTGATGACGAATTACTGCAAAAGATCGCGGAAAAGGGCGGCCTGATCGGCATCGGCTACTGGGCCGATGTTGTCTGCGGCCGCACCCCGGCCGACATTGCCAATGCAATCACGGCGGCAATCAAGCTTGTGGGCGAAGATCACGTCTCACTCGGATCGGATTACGACGGCTCGGTCGATGCCCCATTTGATGCGGCTCATCTGGTTGCGCTGACCCAGGCGCTGATGGATGCTGACCTGAACGACGAACAGATAGCTAAGGTCATGGGCGGAAATATGATGCGCTATCTTGCGCAGGTGCTTTAACCGCGCAACACCAAAGCCATGATCAGGAGAAACCCATGCTGACCATCCATGGCGTCACCCGCTCGCGTGCCTCGCGCATCATCTGGCTTTGTCATGAACTTGACCTGCCCTTCAAACAGGTGCCGGTGATTCAGGCCTATCGCCTGGCCAATCCCGATGCGCCTGATGCGCCTCTGAACACTCATTCGGAAAGCTTTCTGAAACTGTCCCCCGCAGGGGCAATCCCGGTGCTGCAAGATGGCGATCTGGTGCTGTCTGAATCCTTTGCCTGCACGCTGCATCTGGCGCGCAAATACGGTCAGCCCCTTGGCCCCGGAGATGCGATCGAGGATGCGCTGATCCTGCAATGGAGCTTTTACGCCGCCACCTCGATCGAAGAAGACGCATTGACGATTCTGTCCAACCTTGGCAAAGGCTCGCCACGGCCACCCGAGGCCGAGAAGGCGATTTCCCAGGCTGCCGAACGCCTGCTGCGCCCGTTCAGGGTGCTTGACGACCACATTGCCCGCCACGGCCATATGGTCGGCGGCCGCTTTACCGTCGCCGATCTGAACCTGGCCGAGGTGGTCCGCTATGCTCAGGGACATGCCGGGCTGATGGGCCGTTTCCCTGCCCTGAAGGTCTGGCTTGAGGCTTGCCAGTCCCGTCCGGCTTTTCAGAAAATGTGGCAGGCGCGGCTGGATGAGCCCGCTTGAAATGCCATCTGATCGGGGCCCGGAAACGACAATCCCTAGCGGGCAGCCGCCCCGCGATCCACTTTCCCTTGCCCCCGGACCGCAGGACATGAGATAACGCCTGCTCAGAAGAACAAGACGAGCAGGTGCCATGGCTGACGATCTCTTTCCCGCCGCGGATAAGGCTGCCGAAAGCTATTCGGCCTCCTCCATCGAGGTGCTCGAAGGACTCGAGCCGGTGCGCAAACGCCCGGGCATGTATATTGGCGGTACCGACGAACGGGCGCTGCACCATCTGGTGGCCGAAATCCTAGACAACTCGATGGACGAGGCTGTTGCTGGTCACGCCAGCCGTATCGAGGTCGAGCTGCTGGCCGATTACTCGGTCACAATCCGCGACAACGGCCGCGGCATTCCAATTGACCCGCATCCGAAATTCCCCGGAAAATCGGCGCTTGAGGTAATCCTTTGCACGCTGCATGCCGGTGGCAAATTCTCAGGCGACGCCTATCAGACATCGGGGGGCCTGCATGGCGTCGGTGCCTCGGTCGTCAACGCGCTTTCTGACAGCATGGTGGTGCAGGTCGCCCGCAACCGGGAACTTTACGAACAACGCTTCTCGCGCGGCTTGCCGTTGGGTCCGGTCGAAAAGGTGGGTGCGGCACCGAACCGGCGCGGCACCACCGTAACCTTCCACCCGGATGAGCAGATCTTCGGGCACCACCGCTTCAAACCGGCGCGGCTGGTTCGCATGGTTAAATCCAAGGCCTATTTGTTCTCAGGCGTCGAAATCCGCTGGAAATCAGAAATCGACGACGGCGAAACGCCGCTAGAGGCGACCTTTCACTTCCCGGGTGGCCTTGCCGATTACCTCACCGAGGTGCTGGGCAATTCCTCGACCTATGCCGACCGTCCCTTTTCGGGCAGCGTCGATTTCAAGGAAAAATTCAACACCCCCGGCAAGGTCGATTGGGCAATCAACTGGACGCCCTCGCGCGATGGTTTCATCCAGTCCTATTGTAACACCGTGCCTACGCCCGAGGGTGGCACCCATGAGGCTGGCTTCTGGTCCGCAATCCTGCGCGGCATCCGGGCCTATGGCGAGCGGGTGAGCAACAAGAAGGCGGCGCAGATCACCCGCGACGACCTTCTGACCGGCGGCTGCGCGCTGGTGTCCTGTTTTATCCGAGAGCCGGAATTTGTCGGCCAGACCAAGGACCGCCTTGCCACGACCGAAGCGCAGCGACTGGTCGAAGGCGCGGTGCGCGACCATTTCGATAACTGGCTGGCGTCTGACACGAAATCAGCGGGCGCGATCCTTGATTTTCTGGTGCTGCGTGCCGAGGAACGGCTGCGCCGCAGGCAGGAAAAGGAAACCGCCCGCAAATCGGCCACGAAAAAACTGCGCCTGCCCGGCAAGCTGGTCGACTGCTCGGCCACCAACCGCGAGGGGACCGAGC
Source organism: Paracoccus sp. TRP (assembly GCF_000185925.1). Classification (NCBI taxonomy): domain Bacteria; kingdom Pseudomonadati; phylum Pseudomonadota; class Alphaproteobacteria; order Rhodobacterales; family Paracoccaceae; genus Paracoccus; species Paracoccus sp. TRP. The sequence goes on from NZ_AEPN01000002.1 coordinate 65,492, forward strand.
TGTTCATCGTCGAAGGCGACTCGGCCGGCGGCAGCGCCAAGATGGCGCGTGAACGCACGACTCAGGCACTGTTGCCCCTGCGCGGCAAGATCCTGAACGTGCTGGGCGCAGCTTCGTCCAAGCTGGGCTCGAACCAGGAAATCGCCGATCTTTGCCAGGCGCTTGGGGTCGGCATGGGCTCGCGGTTCAACATCGACGATCTGCGCTATGACAAGATCATCATCATGACGGATGCCGATGTGGATGGGGCTCATATCGCCAGCCTGTTGATGACCTTTTTCTTTACTCAGATGCGGCCGCTGATCGACAAGGGGCATCTTTATCTGGCCTGCCCGCCGCTTTACCGGCTGACGCAAGGTGCATATCGCATCTATGTCGCCGATGACGCCGAGAAAGAGCACTGGCTTGCCAAGGGTCTGGGCGGCAAGGGAAAAATCGACGTGCAGCGTTTCAAGGGTCTGGGCGAGATGGACGCCAAGGACCTGAAAGACACCACCATGAACCCCAAGACCCGCAAGCTGATCCGTGTCTCGATCGACGAGGACGAAGGCGGTGAGACTGGCGATCTGGTCGAACGGCTGATGGGCAAAAAACCCGAGCTGCGCTTTCAGTTCATTCAGGAAAACGCGCAGTTCGCGGACACTGAAGAGCTGGACGTGTGACGCTGGCTGCGCCGATTGCGCTGTACGTTCTTGCGGCGCTGGCCGAGATCGCGGGCTGCTTTGCTTTCTGGGGATGGCTAAGGCTGGGCAAGTCCCCTTTGTGGCTGGTGCCGGGCGTGATCTCGCTGGCTCTGTTTGCCTGGCTGCTGACACGGGTGGACACGGATTTCGCCGGCCGCGCCTATGCGGCCTATGGCGGGATCTATGTCATCGCCTCGCTCGGCTGGCTTTGGCTGACCGAAGGGCAGGTGCCGACGCGCTGGGATCTGATTGGCGGGGCGCTTTGCGTTCTGGGCGCAATCATGATCCTGATCGGATCACGGGCAGCCTAGGCGCAACAGCCCCCCGCCCCGCACCTGGCAGGTCGAAGGCACGCCCCTTTGCCACGACTTTCTGCCAGTCCGCGCCAAGCGTTTCCCGCGCCGAAAGGGCATTCCCAGCCTCGGGCGAGCCATCTGAGACCATTCTGATCACCATTCCCCGGGAATAGTTTTGTTGGAATCCGACAATGATATCGCCCTGCCCCGCGCTGTCACTTTGATCGCCGAGGACGACGAATTTGTCGCCGCCCTTGCGGATCACCTCGATCGCAGCGGATTTGAAGGCAACGTTACGCGCGCCTGCCGGACCACAGGCCGGGGCAGCATGGGTCGCAACCTTGAACGTATCCTTGCTCATCGGCTGGATCTGGGTCTGGGCGCAGGCTGCAAGCATAAGCAGCAGCGCCGTCATTCCCGACATGACAAAAACCCCATCTGAAACCCCGCCTGAAGAACGCCCGCCCCGCTTACACAAAGCAGGCGTGGACCCTCGAATGGGGTTATCCTGGCGCTAAAACCTTGAGAAATGATTGATCAGAACCGCATGCCGACAGAAAAACTGGCACCTTCGCTGCCGATGCCAAAGCTGGCTGCACCAAAGCTGAATCCGACAAGCGCCCCGGTCCAGACCTGCTCGGGCGTATGCTCTCCGGCGTGAACCCGGCTCCAGCCGGTCAGGCCGGCGGCACCGTAGGCCAGCGCACCAGCCTCGGGTTGGTCATCGAAACATTTCCCGGCAAGATCCGCAGCGCCGAAAAAGGCGGCAGCGGTATGACCCGAGGGGAAGCCTTTCCCCTCACCCGAGGGCCGGCGCGAGATTGGCTGGCCGTCAAAGAACTCTTTCATTCCCCAGACCAGCGCAGCTTGCAGCAGCCCCCGGACAGCGAAATCCTCAAACCGGCCCTGATCGGCGGCGCAGACAGCGGCGGCTAGCGGCAGGCCATATTTCATGGCCGTCCCGAATTGTTCGAACGGATCGGCTGCCACTGGTGCAGAAACCGCCAGGGAACAGGCGCAAAGCGCAGCCGCCAATCTCATGAGCACCTCCTTTGCCTCAACCGCCCAGACGGATTACCCGATCCATGCGCTGTGCGAGGTCAAGGTTATGGGTGGCGATCAGTGCCGCAAGGCCCGTCTCGCGCACCAAAGCCATCAGCACGTCAAAAACCTTGTCCGAGGTCGCCGGATCAAGGTTCCCCGTCGGCTCATCCCCCAACAGCAGCGATGGCTGGTTTGCCAGTGCCCGGCAGAAAGCAACGCGCTGCTGTTCGCCCCCCGAAAGCTGCGCCGGACGATGATCAGCGCGATGGCTCAGCCCGACGCGGCCCAACAGATCCAGCGCCCGGGCGCGCGCGGCCCCTTCGGCCACACCATTCGCAAGCTGCGGCAGGATGACGTTTTCCGCCGCCGAGAACTCGGGCAGCAGATGGTGGAACTGATAAACAAATCCCAACTGTTCACGCCGGGCCTCGGTCCGGGTCCGGTCGTTCTGCCCGCTCATGTCGCGGCCATTTAGCAGCACGCGACCACTGTCGGCGGTATCAAGCAGCCCCGCGATATGCAAAAGCGTCGATTTCCCGGCCCCCGAGGGCGCGACCAGCGCCACCACCTCGCCCTGCGCGACCGACAGTGACAGGTCCGACAGCACCGGAACCGGGGCGGGCCCGGCCAGTCCGTAAGTTTTTGAGATGCCTTCCAGAACCAGAACGTCACTCATAGCGCAGCGCCTCGACCGGGTTCATGCGCGCGGCGCGGCGCGCAGGAAAGATGGTGACGATGAAAGACAGGCCTAGCGACAGAACCGCAGCACGGAAAATGTCCCAGGCCCTCAGATCGGCAGTAAGCTGGTAGATGCCGCGCACCTCGGGCTGCCATGCGCCGCCCCCGGTCAGTGCGTTCAGCGCCGCCATGATGTGATCGACGTTCAGCGACAGGATCACCCCCAGCACGACCCCGGCAATGGTGCCGATTACGCCGGTGAACGCCCCGCAAAGGAAAAAGACCCGCAGCACCGCACCTTCGGTCAGGCCCATGGTGCGCAGGATACCGATGTCACGCCCCTTGTTCTTGACCAGCATGATCAGGCCCGACGTGATATTCATCGAAGCGATGAGCACGAGGATCGAGAGGATGAGGAACATCACGTCATCCTCCATATCAAGCGCGGCAAGAAACGAACCTGAGGCATCGCGCCAGGTCCAGACCTGCGACCGCTCACCTGCCACCTGCAGCAAAGGCAGCGTCCAGTCGTCGATCCGTTCGGGGTTATCCACAAAGACCCCGATTTCGTCCGCCACACCCTCGCGGTTGAAAAAGCTCTGCGCCTCGGCAAGAGGCATATAGATCCGCGTCTGGTCCACATCGTAGCGGCCGGCCGAAAAGATAAAGACCACCTCAAAGGATTCCACCCGCGGCGTAGTGCCAAAAGGCGTCCTGGCACCGTCGGGGGCCACAAGCTGCAACCGGTCGCCCAGCCCGATGCCAAGGTCGCGTGCCATGCCGATACCAATGGCGATGCCCTGATCAAAGGCATCAATTTCACCTGCCGATCGTTCGGAATCAACGATCCCGGACATCGCCTTGAGCGACTCGGCCGTCACGCCATAGACATCGCCCAAGGCGGCCGCATCGCCCTGCCGCGCCATGACCTGCGCCCGCACCGCCGGGACCGCGCGGGTCACGCCGGGGATCTGGGCGATGCTGGCGGCGACGGCCTCATAATCCTCGACCCGGCCGGGGGTGACATAGGTTTCCTCGGTCAGCTCATTATAGATCTGTGTCGGCGCGTAATAGACCGTGCTATGTGCATTGGCACCCAGGATCGTATCGACGAAATCGGACCTGAACCCGGCGCGCACCGCAAGGGTGGTGATCAGCGCCATCACCCCAAGGGTAATGCCGATCAGGCTGATCCAGGTCATCACGCTGACCCCGCCCTCGGCGCGGCGTGCGCGCAGATAGCGCCAGGCAATCAGGAATTCATATCGAGAAAACGGGGCGGGACTGGCCATCGCTCACCTGTCTGTTGGCTCGCGTCTGATTGACCTGTCCCCGCCCGCAATGCAAGCCAACAAGGCCGTGACCGGCAAAGCGATGCATCAGGGCTTGGGCCGGTCGTCCCATTCGGTGCTGAGGATCCGCTCGGCGTCGCCCTTTGGGTCCTCATATTGCCGGCCGCGCAGCGCCCAGATGAAGGCAATAAGCCCCAGCCCGCCAAGCGCGAGCGAGACCGGGATCAAAAGGCCAAGAATCTCCATCCCGTTCCCCTTTCCTCAGCGCCGCAGCCGCAGCGCATTCAGCGTCACGCTGATCGAGCTCAGCGACATGGCAAGCGCCGCCATCAGCGGGGTGGCAAAACCGGCAATGGCAATGGGCACAGCGACGATATTGTAAAGAAACGAGATGGCGAAATTCTCTTTGATGCGCGAACGCGCCTGCCGGGCCAGCGTCAGTGACTGTGCAACCGGGGAAAGGTCGCTGCCGACCAGCACGATATCCGAGGCGGTACGCGCCGCATCAAGCGCCGAGGCGGGTGAGATCGAAACATGCGCCTCGGTCAGTGCAGCGGTATCATTGAGCCCATCGCCGACCATCAGCACATGCAACCCCTGTTCGCGCAGATCATGCACGGCCGTGGCCTTTTCGACCGGAGTAACGCCAGCCCGCCATTCGGCGATGCCAAGACGGGTCGCCAGATCCTCGACCACCGGCGCGGCATCGCCGGACAGCAGGAGCACCCGCCGCCCCGAGGCAAGGATCGCCGAGACGCATTCCCCGGCCCCCGGACGCAGCCTGTCCGAAAACTCCAGCCGGATCGGCGCACCCTGACCAAGCGACAGCCAGCTGGCCGAAAGACGGGCATCGCCATGTTCGGCACCTAGCCAGTCGGCACGGCCAAGCCGGACCTCGCGCCCCTGCCAGTTGCCCGCAATACCATAGCCCGGCACTTCACGCAGATCAGCAAGGGGTGCAGGTACAGTACCCGCCCCAACCAGTGCCTGCGCCAGCGCCTGTGACAGCGGATGGCCCGAGCCCTGCGCCAGCGCCAGCGCGACAGGCCGCGCCTCAACCGGGATGACATTGATCGAAACAAGCTGCGGCACACCCATGGTCAGGGTACCGGTCTTGTCGAAAACCACGGTATCGACATCAGCCAGCCGCTCAAGCGCAGTGCCCTCTTTGATCAGCATGCCGCGGCGGAACAGCCGCCCCGACGCTGTGGTGATCACTGCCGGGACAGCAAGGCCAAGCGCACAGGGACAGGTGATGATCAGGACCGCCGCCGCGATGTTTACCGCCAGCCGCAGGTCATGGGTGGCCAGATACCAGCCAAGAAAGCTGCAAAAGGCCATAAGGTGCACCAGCGGCGAATATAGCCGCGAGGCGCGGTCGGCAAGACTGGTATAATGGCCGCGCGCCGATTCAGCCGCGGCGACCAGTGCCGTCAGCCGCGCCAGTGAGCTGTCGCGCCCGGCTGCCGTCACCCGCAGGACCAGGGGACCGGTCAGGTTCACCTCGCCCGCCGAAAGCGCAAGGCCCGGGGCGGCGGCGACCGGAATGCTCTCGCCCGTTAAAAGCGAGCGGTCGATTTCGCTCATCCCGTCGATGATCTCTCCATCGGCGGGGACGCGGGCGCCGGGGCGGATGCGGATCAGATCGCCCGGTACGAGCTCGGATACCGGCACGGGCTCATCGCCGGCAGCAGTGATACGAAAGGCGCGCGGCACCTCAAGCGCGGTCAGCTCTTCGGCAGCGGAACGGGCGACGGCGCGGGTGCGATAGTCCAGATAGCGCCCGATCAGCAGAAAGAAGCACAGCATCACCGCCGCATCGAAATAGGCGTGCCGGCCCGAGTTCAGCGTTTCATAGACCGAGATGGAACTTGCCAGGATCAGCGCCAGCGAGATCGGCACATCCATCCCCAGCCGCCCATGGCTGATCGCCCGCCAGGCGCTGGAAAAGAAAGGCCGGCCAGCAAAGGCAACAGTCGGCAGGGCAATGGCCCCGGAAATCCAGTGGAACATGTCCCGCGTCGCGGCCTCGGCCCCTGACCAGACTGCAACCGACAGGATCATGATATTCATCATCGCAAAACCCGATACGCCAATGCGCATCAGGATATCGCGGCCCTGCCGGTCGGCAGCGCTGGCGCTAAGCGCAGCGGGGTCAAGCTCATGCGCCTCATAGCCGATGCTTTCGACGACGGGAATCAGCTCTTCGGCACTCATGCCCGGCGCGTCCACGGTGACGCGGCGCAGGGTCAGGTTAACCCGCGCGGCCTTGACCCCGGGATGACGGTTCAGCACCCCCTCAACATCGGTGATACAGGTTGCGCAATGGATGGTCGGCAGCGACAGGATGATATCCGCCTGCGCCCCTTTGGCCGACGCGATGCGCGAAGCCAGCGGCGCAGCATCGCAAGCCGGACAAGCCGAAAGCCGGGCATCGTGGTCGTGCAGCGTGGCGTCCGACATCTCACTGCACCCGGTTGCCGTTGTAGTGGTCGATACGCTGGCGGAACACTGTGCCGTCTGGCGCGGTGGCGGTCAGGTGGATGTTCCATTGTCCCGGCGCAAGAACAAGCGGCGCACGAAAGAGGCCGCCAGAATAAGTGAACTCGGGCCGCTGATCGTCGCGCACATGGGTGGGACGACCAACGGTGACCTCAAGCGTGCTGACAGGGGCAGGATTACCCTGACCGTCACGGATCACCAGCACCATTTCGCGCCCGTCATAATCCGGGGTCACGGTCCAGTTCAGCGCCTCTTGTGCGTTGCGATCACGGTCAAAGCGTTGCGAGGCAACATAGCTGTTCTTGACCTCAAGCCCAGGAAAGGTGCCGACGGCTTTCACGGCCATAAAGACATTGACCGCGATGATAATGCCAAAGGCCCCCAGGGTGATCAGCAACACATGGCGGCCAGTCAGTTCGCGCGGCATCACTCACTCCTTCCATGGAAGACCGTGCCGATCCGGGACTTGTTCCCATCGGTGGCATCTTCGACCCACAGCGTCAACTCGCTTTGCTCACTGCCGGCAAGGGCCGAGCCCTTTTCGGCGGTGATATAGACGCGTTGGGTATGGGTACTGTTCGCAGATACGCTGACGCGGGTGTCAGGCAGACCCTCAAGCGTCACGGTGACGCCCTGCGGCAGGGTACCATCTGCGCCAAGGACCGAAACGGTAAATTCACGCTCGTCCCCCTGCTTGTTGCGCAGGCGCAGCGCATAGGTGTTGCGGATCGCACCATCGGCCATGGTGACGTAAAGCGGGTTCCTGACCGGTGTCACGTTCAGATCGAACGGAGAGCGCAGGAACAGCGCAACCAGCAGCGCAACCCCGATCCCGGCCCAGAGCGTAAAGTACAGCACCGTGCGCGGACGCAGGATATGTTTCAGCAGCGGTTTCGGGGTCTCGCCCGCACGCTCGGCTGCCTCGTCCCGCAGCGCCATATAGTCGATCAGGCCGCGCGGTTTGCCGATCTTGCCCATCACCTCGTCGCAGGCGTCGATGCACAGCGCGCAGGTGATGCACTCCAGCTGCTGGCCGTCACGAATGTCGATGCCCATGGGGCAAACGTTCACGCAAGCCATGCAGTCGATGCAATCACCCTTGGGGCCGCCTTCGGATCTGGTCGCCTCCCCCCGGTGCAGTTTGCCACGCGGCTCACCCCGCCATTCGCGATAGGCGACGGTCAGGGTTTCCTCATCCATCATCGCGGCCTGAATGCGCGGCCATGGGCAGGCATAAATACAGATCTGCTCACGCGCGAAACCGCCAAACAGGAAGGTGGTCGCGGTCAGAATCCCCATGGTGATATAGGCGACCGGATGGGCGTCCCCGGTAAAGAGATTGCGAAGCAGCGTCGGCGCGTCGGTGAAATAAAAGATCCAGGCCCCGCCCGTCGCCACGGCGATCAGCAGCCAGATCGCCCATTTCGTCAGTCGCAGCCTCAGCTTGCGGGCATCCCACGGCGCGTTCCACAGCCGGACACGAGCGTTCCGGTCGCCCTCGACCCAACGCTCTGTCAGGATGAAAAGATCGGTCCATACCGTCTGCGGACAGGCATAGCCGCACCAGACCCGCCCCAGCGCCGAGGTGAACAGAAACAGCCCCAGCCCCGCCATGACCAAAAGGCCGGCAACGAAATAGAATTCATGCGGCCAGATCTCGATCCAGAAGAAATAGAAGCGGCGGTTGGCCAGATCGATCAGCACCGCCTGATCGGGCAGGCTTGGTCCCCGGTCCCAGCGGATCCACGGCGTGATGTAATAGATCGCCAGCGTTACCGCCATGATGATCCATTTCAGGTTGCGAAACCAGCCATGGACACGGCGGGGAAAGATCGGCTCTCGGGCGGCATATAGACGTGGCGGGTCGATGTCGGGGTTCGACATGATTAGCTCCTGTTGCGCGTGGCCCGATCATAGCGGGCCGGGCCGCACCGGCGCATTGATCTGCATCAAGCGCGGGTCCGCTGGCTTATAGCGATGGAACAAGGTGCGGGGCATGGGCCGCTTTGTCGCATGCGCCAAAGACCTGCCTCGGAGAAAAACACGCGAACCGGCTTGCGCCGGCCGCAGGGATTGACGTTTGATAAGCGCACCGGCCCCCTTGGAAACGCGCGAACAGGACAGGGGGCCGGTGCCTCCCCGGCCGGTTACCCGGCCAGGGATCCCGGTGTTTTGTTATTCGCCGCCGCCAAGGCTGTGGACATAGGCGGCAACGGCGCGAATGTCGGCCTCGGACAGACGGCCCGTCCAGGCGGGCATGACGCCAAAGGGTCCGTCATGCACAATACGTGTGATCGTTGCCGGGTCCGAACCATATAGCCAGACCGCATCCGTCAGGTCCGGGGCACCCTGGCTGCGGTCGCCGGTGCCGTCCTCGCCATGGCACGAGACGCAGTTATCGGCAAAGACCGCCTCACCTTCGGTCGCCAGCGCCGCGTCATGCGGCAGGCCGCCAAGCGCAAGCACATGGTTTACGACCTGACGGATCTGAGTGTTGTCCAACATCTCGTCCGTGCCAAAACGCGGCATTTCCGAATAGCGTGTATCATCGTTCTGCGGATCGCGGATACCGTGGGTCACGGTGGTGTGGATATCCTCCAGCGAGCCGCCCCACAGCCAGTCATTATCCAGCAGCGAAGGGTAACCCGTCGCACCGCCCGCCCCGGAACCGTGACACTGCGCGCACCAGGTGCGGAAGATCGCAGCACCGGCATTGGCGGTATAGTTCGCCAGTTCCGGATCGGCGGCGATTTCCTCAAGCGGGGTTTCTACCAGCTTGGCCTGGATGGGCGCATTCGCGTCCTTGAATCGCTGGATCTCGGCCGCCACGTCCGAGCGATAGTTCTGGCCCAGCACCCCTTGTGTCGATCCGTTCAAAAGCGGGATCGCAGGATAGGCGATGACATAGGCCACCGACCAGATGATGGTGGCGTAAAAGGTCCACAGCCACCAGCGCGGCAGCGGATTGTCATATTCCTCGATCCCGTCCCAGGAATGGCCGGTCGAGGGCACCTCGATCACCCGGCGCGCGCCCTTGCGGTCGCGCACGACCCGGGTTGCACCGGGGCGCGGGCTGACCGGCTGACCCTCGGAGGATTGGGCAAGGGTCTGGTCCTTCTGAGCCTTGTCGGCGGCCTGGCGTTCCAGCTCGGCCCGGTTATCGGGGCTCTGCGGGCTGGTGTGCTCGTCGTCGGTATCGGCCATCACTCGACCTCCTTCTCGCCCGCCGGGGCGGGCCTCATCTCATTGCGGAAGATGCTTTCGGCTGCGTCACGGTGCATCGGCCGCGAACCCGGCCTGAAGGCAAAGACCACCACGCCCAGAAAAAAGATCACCAGCGCCAGAAGCACCCAGCTATCGGCCAGTTCGCGCAGGAAAGAATATCTGTCCATGACGCACCTCAGCGATTTGGATCAGGTTCGAAGGTCGAGAAATCGACCATCGTGCCCAGCACCTGCAAATAGGCCACCAGAGCATCCATTTCAGACACGCCGGGGCGGCGGTCGAAATTGCGCTGCTGGGCACCCGGATAGCGTTCCTCAAGGCCCGAGGCATCCGCATCAGGATCGGCCTGCGCCAGGAAGTCGGCCCGACCGGCGGCGATCATCTCGTCGCTATAAGGCACGCCGACCAGCGCATCGGTGCGCAAGCGTTGCTCGATGTTCGAGGGGTCGATCTTGCGATCCAGAAGGAAGCCGTATTTCGGCATGATCGATTCCGGCACCACCCCTTGCGGGTTCACCAGGTGGTCGATGTGCCATTCGTCCGAATAGCGTCCCCCGACCCGGGCAAGGTCCGGCCCGGTACGTTTCGAGCCCCACTGGAACGGATGATCATACATCGACTCGGCGGCAAGGCTGTAATGGCCATAACGCTCGACCTCGTCGCGCATCGGGCGGATCATCTGGCTATGGCAGACATAGCAGCCTTCGCGCACATAGATGTCGCGCCCCTTCAGTTCCAGCGGCGTATAGGGCCGCATCCCCTCGACCTTCTCAATGGTGTTCTGCAGGTAGAACAACGGCGCAATCTCAACGATGCCCCCGATGGTCACCACCAGAAAGGAAAAGACCAGCAGCAGCGTTGCGTTCTTTTCCAGAACCTTATGCTTATCAAGAATTGCCATGATCCGTCCTCACTCTGCCGGGACCGCAATAGTGGTCGGCTGGGTCTTGGGCTGGCGCGCGACCGTGGCCCAAAGGTTGTAGCACATGATCAGCGCACCGCCGAGGTACAGCACCCCACCAAGCGCACGCACCACGTTCATCGGGAACTTCGCGGCAACCGTGTCGGCGAAGGCGTTGACCAGGAAGCCCTGAGAATCGACCTCGCGCCACATCAGCCCTTCCATGATGCCCGAGACCCACATCGAGGCGGCGTAAAGCACCAGGCCGATGGTCGCGAGCCAGAAGTGCCAGCTGACCAGAGAGAGCGAATAGAGCCGTTCACGACCCCACAGACGCGGCACCAGATAGTAAAGCGCGCCAAAGGTGATCATGCCGTTCCAGCCCAAAGCGCCGGAGTGGACGTGACCGATGGTCCAGTCGGTATAGTGCGACAGCGAGTTCACGGCCTTGATCGACATCATCGGACCTTCAAAGGTCGCCATGCCGTAGAAGCCGACCGCAACAACCATCATGCGGATGATGGGATCGGTGCGCAGCTTGTCCCATGCGCCCGAAAGCGTCATCAGACCGTTGATCATACCACCCCAGGAAGGCATCCACAGCATGATCGAGAACACCATGCCCAGCGTCGAGGCCCAGTCGGGCAGCGCGGTATAGTGCAGGTGGTGCGGACCGGCCCAGATGTACAGAAAGATCAGCGCCCAGAAGTGGATGATCGACAGCTTGTAGCTATAGACCGGACGCTCGGCCTGTTTGGGGATGAAGTAATACATCATCCCCAGGAAGCCGGCGGTCAGGAAAAAGCCCACGGCGTTATGTCCGTACCACCATTGCGTCATCGCATCCTGCACGCCCGAGAACAGCTGCACCGACTTTGAGCCGAATACGCTGACCGGGATCGCCAGGTTGTTGACGATATGCAGCATGGCGATGGTGACGATGAAGGACAGATAGAACCAGTTCGCCACATAGATATGCGGCTCTTTCCGCTTCAGGATCGTGCCCAGGAACACGGCCAGATAGACGACCCAGACAAGCGTCAGCCACCAGTCAACGTACCATTCGGGTTCAGCGTATTCCTTGGACTGCGTGGCACCAAGAATATAGCCGGTCGCTGCCAGAACGATGAAAAGCTGATAGCCCCAGAACACGAACCAGGCCGCATTGCCGCCCCAAAGCCGTGCGGCCGAGGTGCGCTGCACGACATAGAACGACGTGGCGATCAGCGCGTTGCCACCAAAGGCAAAGATCACCGCCGAGGTATGCAGCGGGCGCAGCTTGCCAAAGTTCGTATAGCCCATGGTGATGTCGCTGAGGTTCAGCACCGGAAAGGCCAGCTGCAGGGCGATGACCACCCCGACCAGAAAGCCCACGGCCCCCCAGAATGCGGTGGCGATGACGCCGGCCCGCACCACCCCGTCCATATATTCGGTCTCAGGGTGGGGCTCGAGGGAGGGTTGCTCGTTCCCCATCTGGCGCAGCACCCGCACGAACATGACACCCGCCACCAGCATGACGATCAAGGCGTTCACTAGGTAGGCGGGATCATCGGGCCGCGCATAGTTGGCCGCGATCGCGGCCAGAACCGCAATCGAGCCAAGCGCGATCAGCTTGATGGTGTCCAACATGAATTTCTGTCCTTCATCCAGCGGCGAGACCACCCGGGACATCAAAAGACGCTGCCGGGTGGGGCTTCGACAGATCCTTTTATCTCTGCACAGTTTCGTGAGACTTTGATCTGCATCAATCAGGATACACGGGACAGGTGTAAAATCGTTAAATATCCGGACAGGATGTCGCAGTTGGCTAAGGCGAGCGATTGCGATTCCCCCCGGAAAGGGGCAAGAATCGCCCTGAACCGTGAAAGGAGAGCCCATGGGCTACAAGACAATCCTGACCGTTCTTACCAATACCAATCAGCACAAGCAGCTTGATTCGGCCATCGCCATGGCCCGGCGCGAGGATGCGCATCTTGATGTATTCTGCCTTGGTGTCGATCACACCCAAAGCGGATATTACTACGCCGGTGCCTCGGCCTATGTGTTCCAGGAATCCATCGACAAGGCCATGGCCGCAGCAAGCGAGCTTGAAGAAAAGGTCCGCGAGCGGCTGAACCCCGAGGATATCCGCTGGTCGGTCGATTCGGCCGTGGCACAGGTCGGCGGGCTGTCAACGCTGGTCGGGATGCGCGCGCGTTATGCCGATCTTGTGGTGCTGAGCCGCCCCTATTGCGAAGGCGCGCCCACCGACGCCGAGGCAGTGACCGAGGCCGCCTTGTTCGAGGGCACCGCCCCGGTTCTGATCGTCCCCGAAGAGCTGAAATCGCCCTTTGGCAAAAAGATCATGATCGCCTGGAACCAGTCGAACGAGGCGATGGCCGCCGTTCGGCGCGCGCTGCCCCTGCTGATCGCAGCGGATAGTGTCGAAATCACCATCATCGCTCCCTCGCCCACCGGCCCCGAGCGTTCGGACCCCGGCGGTGCGCTATGCCAGATGCTCACTCGCCATGGCGTCAAGGCAGAGATCGCGGTTCTGGCCAAGACGCAGCCATTGGTCAGCGATATTTTGAATCGTCGCGCGACCGAGATCGGCGCCGATATGCTGGTCATGGGCGCCTATGGCCATTCGCGTTTCCGCGAGGCGATCCTGGGCGGGGCCACCCGCAACATGCTGGAAAAGGCGCAGGTCCCTGTGCTGATGACGCACTGATCAGACATGAAAAACCCCGCGGCGAATGCCGCGGGGCATAACCCGGGACAGGCAGGCTGCCCGATTGGCTTTAGCTCAACGGTCCGCCATCGGAATCATCTCCGCTTTCCAGCACCAGGTCCTGGAACGAAGGCACGATCACCCGGCGCTTGCCTTCAAGCTCGATCACCCCTTCACGCTTCAGCGCGCTCATCTGCCGGCTGACGGTTTCCAGCGTCAGGCCAAGATAATCTGCCATCGCTTCACGCGTCAGCGGCAGTTCGACGGCAATGCGCCCCTCGGGCCGACGCTTGATCAGTGCCGCCTCGCGCCGGGCAAGGATAACCAGCAGCGAGGCGATCTTTTCACGCGCCGATTTGCGCCCAAGCAGCAAAAGCCAGTCGCGCACGGCGTCCAGTTCGTCCAGCGTCATCTCAAGCAGGCGGCTTGCGATGCGGGGATTGTCAATGAGCAACCGCTCAAAGGGCTTGCGACGAAAGCAGCACAGCAACAGATCGCTGGTCGCGGTGACGGTATAGGCGGCTGACTCACGACCCGGCCGGCCCAGAAAATCGCTGGGCAGCAACAGGCCGACCATCTGGGTGCGCCCATCCTCAAGCTGCTGGGTCAGCCCCGCCATGCCAGCCACGACCGAGGCCACGAAATCCATCCGGTCGCCAGCCCAGACCACCACCTGCCCCGCCTCAAACCGGCGATAGAATTTCATGCTTTCCAGTTCAGCCAGTTCATCGCCTTCGCAATGTGCACAAACAGCCCGATAGCGGATGGGACAGATTTCGCAGGGCTGCTGCGTCGCGCAAAGGGCGGCATCATGTGGCATTTGATTTGTATCAAGGTCCTGGCGCGAGTTAGGCCAATAATAGCAGTATGGAACAGCAATCGCAACTTGAGCGCCTGGGATTGTTTGACGCACGTGTGCCGCGTTACACGAGCTATCCCACCGCGCCGCATTTCACCGCCGCAATAGGTGAGCCCGTCTTTCGCGAATGGCTGGGCGCGATCCCGGCGGGCGCCTCGATCTCATTGTACATGCATGTGCCCTTCTGCCGGCGGCTATGCTGGTTCTGCGCCTGCCGCACCCAGGGTACGCAATCCGAGGAACCGGTCCGCGCTTATGCCGAGGCCCTTCTGACCGAACTTGAGATGCTGAAGGCCGCTCTTGCACCGGGCGTCCGGTTGTCGCGACTGCATTGGGGCGGCGGCACGCCGACCTTGATGCCGGCCGAGATGATGCGCCGCGTTGCGGGTGCCGTACTTGATGCCTTCCCGCTGGCTGAAGGCGCGGAATTCTCGGTCGAGATCGACCCCAATGAGATCGATGATGCACGGATGGACGCGCTGGCCGATGCGGGGTTGAACCGTGCCTCGATAGGCGTGCAGGACTTTGACCCCGAAATCCAAAAGATCATCGGCCGCGAGCAAAGCTTTGAAACTACCCGGCGCGCTGTCGACATGATCCGCGACCGTGGCATTGCCAGCCTCAACACCGACATTCTTTACGGCCTGCCCGATCAGACCCCCTATCGCATCTCGGAATCGGTGCAAAAGCTCTTGGCGCTATCGCCCGACCGGGTCGCCCTTTACGGTTATGCCCATGTGCCTTGGATGGCCAAGCGCCAGGTAATGCTGCCGTCTGACCGGTTGCCTGACCCCCATGGGCGGCTGAAGCTGTTTGAGACTGCGCGTGCCCTGTTTCTGGCCGACGGCTACGAAGAAATCGGCATCGACCATTTCGCCCGTCCGGGAGATGGGCTTGCGCAGGCACAAAAGACGGGCCTT
The DNA here is from genome assembly GCF_000185925.1 of Paracoccus sp. TRP. Lineage (NCBI taxonomy): Bacteria > Pseudomonadati > Pseudomonadota > Alphaproteobacteria > Rhodobacterales > Paracoccaceae > Paracoccus > Paracoccus sp. TRP. The sequence continues at coordinate 80,602 of NZ_AEPN01000002.1, forward strand.
TTACGGCGCAATTTCCAGGGCTACACCGACGACCGGGCCGAAGTGCTGATCGGGCTTGGCGCCTCGTCAATCTCGCGTTTCCCACAGGGCTATGCGCAGAACGCACCTGCGACCGGCGCACATCTGGGCCATATCCGCGAAGGCCGCTTTTCGACCGTGCGCGGCCACAGGTTCAGTGCCGAGGACAAATGGCGCGCCCGCATGATCGAGGCGCTGATGTGCGATTTCGAGATCCGCGCCGAAGAATTCACCCGCGACTATGGCTTTGACGCAGAAAGCCTTGATCAGCTATTTGCACCCGTCAGAGCCCATTTCGGTGAGATGGTCGAATGCGACAGCACGGGCCTGCGCATCACCACGCAGGGCCGGCCGCTGACCCGGATGATCGCACGGATGTTTGACGGCTATGACATGGCTGCCTCGGGACATTCGGCCGCGATCTAGTGATGGTGATCGTGGCTACCGTGATCGTCATGGCCATGGTGATGACGGGAGTCACTACAGGGTGCGCCCTCGCGCTCGGTCTCGATAGTGGCATGATCAATGCCGAAATCTTGCCGCAGTAGCGCCTTGACACGCTGAACGGCCAGACCCTGATCGGCGCCATCGCGCATCACCAGATGGGCGGACAGCGCGTTGCGACGCTCATCAATCTGCCACAGATGCAGATGATGGGCGCTGGCAACGCCCTCGACCCCGGTAACCGTACGGATCAGGGCCTGATGGTCGATACCCGGGGGCGCGGCAAGCATCAGCATACGCATGACCGGCCCGATCTCTTGCCCGACATGCCACAGGATGACGGCCGAGATCAGCAGCGTCAGCAGCGGGTCGGCGATCTGCCAGCCAAAGGCCCAGATCAGCAACCCGCCAAGGATCACCGCCAACGAGACCGCCGCATCTGCAAGGTTGTGCAGGAAAGCCGCGCGGATGTTGACGCTTTCGCGCGATGCCCGCCAGACCAGCGCCGCCGTGGCGATATCGACGATCAGGGCAAAGCCCGCCAGTGCCATCACCAGCCCGGCCCCGACCTGAGGGGGTGAGGCCAGCCTGCCCAGCGCCTCGATCGCAAGCCAGACCGAAATGGCAATCAGCGCCACATAATTGACAAAGGCCGCGACGATCTCGGCCCTACCCCACCCATAGCTCATCTCAGGGGTGGCGGGCCGGCGGGCAAGACGCCGCGCGCCAAAGGCCAGCACCAGAGCCAAAGCGTCCGAAAGATTATGCACCCCGTCCGCGATCAGAGCAGTTGAGTCGGCGATATAGCCACCAAGGATCTGCGCCCCGGTCAGCGCAAGGTTGACCACCACCGCGACCAGAATGGTGCCATCCCCCGCTCCGCCCGGCAGATGCGAATGACCGTGCCCGTCATGGATGTGCGAATGGCCCATTACACCCTCTCATTGCCTGGGGCTGCTGACCGGAGACATGCCCGCTTAATGCGCCTCGGCCCAGTTCAGGCCCTGCCCTGCCTCGACGATCAGCGGCACATCCAGCTGAACAGCAGGATCTGCCGCGCCCTGCATCACATCGCGCGCCACCTCGATCAGTTCGGGCACCGCTGTTTCCTCAACCTCAAAGACCAGTTCGTCATGCACCTGCAGCAGCATCCGGGCCGGCAAATGCCTGATTGCATCGGGCATACGGATCATGGCGCGACGGATGATATCGGCGGCCGCACCCTGAATTGGCGCATTGATCGCCGCGCGACGCGCCCCGCCCGCTGCCGGACCGGACTGGTTGATGCCAGGTGTCATGATCCGGCGCCCAAAGAGGGTGCGCACGAAACCGTCCTGCTTGGCCTCGGCCACCACGCGATCCATATAGGCGCGGATTTCGGGAAAGCGCTCAAAATAGGTGTCGATAAAGCTTTGCGCCTCGGCGCGCGGAATGCGCAGGTTGCGCGCCAGACCAAAGCCAGAAATGCCATAGATCACGCCAAAGTTGATCGCCTTGGCGCGGCGGCGGATCATCGGGTCCATCCCCTCGACCGGCACGCCGAACATCTGGCTTGCGGTCATGGCGTGAATGTCGATCCCGTCGCGGAACGCCTGTTTCAACGCCGGGATCCGGGCGACATGGGCAAGGATGCGCAACTCGATCTGGCTGTAGTCAAGGCTGACAAGCCGCATCCCCGGCCCGGCAATAAAGGCTTCGCGGATACGGCGCCCCTCTTCGGTCCTGACCGGGATGTTTTGCAGGTTGGGATCGGTCGAGGCCAGCCGTCCGGTCTGCGCCCCGGCAATCGAATAGCTGGTGTGGACGCGGCCGGTTTCGGGGTTCACGTGCTGAGGCAGCGCATCGGTATAGGTCGACTTCAGTTTGGACAGCGCCCGCCAGTCCAGCACCCGCGCAGGAAGCTCATGCCCCTCGGCGGCAAGATCCTCAAGCACCTCGGCGCTGGTCGAAAACGCCCCGGTCTTGCCCTGCTTGCCGCCTTGCAGGCCCATACGTTCAAACAGGATTTCACCCAGCTGCTTGGGGCTGCCAACGTTGAAAGGGCCGCCGGCGAGGGTATGAATTTCTGCTTCCAGCGCCGCCATCTTCTGCGCAAAGGCGCTGGACATCCTCCGCAGATGTTCAGCGTCGATGCGGATGCCCGTCATCTCCATATCAGCAAGGACGGGCACCATGGGACGTTCCAGCCTCTCATAGGCGGTAGTGACATGGTTAGGGGCAAGTTTCGGACGTAAATGGTCCCAAAGCCGCCATGTCACCTCGGCATCCTCGGCGGCATATTCACTGGCCTTGTCAACCGGCACCTCGGCAAAGCTGATCTGGGTCCGGCCCGTCCCGATCAACTCTTTGATCGGCACGCAGCGATGGCCAAGATACAGCTCGGCCAGTTCATCCATGCCGTGGTTATGCGCCCCGGCATTCTGCGCATAAGACAGCAACATGGTGTCGTCGATGGGCACCATCCGGATGCCGTGGCGGGCCAGAACCTTCCAGTCATATTTGATGTTCTGGCCGATCTTCAGCACCGCCGGGTCCTCAAGCACCGGCTTGAGCAATTCAAGCGCACGCTCGACCGGCATCTGCCCCTCGACCAATGCACCAGAACCAAAAAGGTCGGCCGTGCCCTCGACATGGCCAAGCGGCAGATAGGCGGCCCGCCCCGGTCCGGTGCAGAGCGAAATCCCGACCAGCCCGGCCTGCATCTCATCAAGGCCGGTCGTTTCGGTATCAATGGCGACAATGCCTTTCTCGGCAATCTCGGTCAGCCATTCAGCCAACACCGCCTCATCGCGGATGGTGACGTAAAGGCTGCGGTCGATGGGTGGCAGTTCGGCAACCGGCGCGGCGGGACTGGCGGCAGCAGTGATCGGGGCCGAGGGCTGTTCGCTAACCACAGGAGGCTCAACCTCGAAACGGTCGGCAACCCGCCGGGCAAGGGTGCGCAACTCAAGCCGGGTCAGAAACTCCAGCAGCGGCTCTGGCTCGGGTTCGCGGATCGAGAGGCTTTGAAGCTCCATCTCCAGAGGAGTCTCGCAGTCAAGTTCGACCAGCCGTTTCGAGATGCGGATCTGTTCGGCATTGTCGATCAGCGTCTGGCGACGCTTGGGCTGCTTGATCTCTTCGGCCCGGGCAAGCAGCGTTTCCAGATCGCCGTATTCCTGAATAAGCTGGGCGGCGGTCTTGATGCCAATGCCGGGCGCACCGGGCACGTTATCGACGGAATCGCCTGCAAGCGCCTGCACATCAACCACCCGCTCGGGGCCGACGCCGAATTTCTCGAACACTTCGTCGGGGCCGATGGGCTTGTTCTTGATCGGGTCCATCATTTCGACCCCGCCGCCGACAAGCTGCATCAGGTCCTTGTCCGAACTGATGATGGTCACACGCCCGCCCGCATCCCGCGCCCGACAAGCCAGAGTGGCAATGATATCGTCAGCCTCATACCCCTCGGTCTCGATACAGGCGATGTTGAAGGCTCGGGTCGCCTCACGCGTCAGCGGGAATTGCGGGCGCAGATCTTCGGGCGGCTCGGGGCGGTTGGCCTTGTAGAGAGGATAGATCTCATTGCGGAACGTGCGCGACGAATGGTCAAAGATCACCGCCGCATGGGTCGGCTGGTCCGAACCCTTGCCGTCCTGAAGATATTTCCACAGCATATTGCAAAAGCCGGCAACCGCGCCCATCGGCAGCCCGTCACTGCGCCGGGTCAGCGGCGGCAGCGCGTGATAGGCGCGAAAGATAAAGGCCGAGCCGTCGATCAGATGCAGGTGGTGGCCTTTGCCGAAAGCCTCATTGTCGGTTGCCTCACCCATCTGCGCATCCTCCTGCCTGTCGTTTCGGCCTTCTTACTGCCACGAAGCGCCCGGCGGGCCAAGAGCAAGCACCGGCCCCCAGCCTGCCCGCAGCGTCAGCCACGCATAGGCCATCAGGCGGCAGGCATGATGCCGCCGCCCTGTCATTTCAGGCTAAAGCCAGGATCAGTGGTCGTCGTGCGCGTGTTCGCGGTCGATGACGAAACGCTTGTCGCAATAGCCGCATTCGACCCAGCCGGTATCCCGCGGGATGGCCAGCCAGACGCGCGGATGACCCAATCCCCGCTTTTCGTCTCCGTCGCAGGCAATCTTCCAGGAGGTGACGGTTTGTATCTCGGGGGCCGGAATGGTCATGGCGGTTCCTTGAGCTCTGACAACAAACAGGTTTAAACCGGTCGCGATATTAATGAACGTGGTGAGCCGATGCCAGCCCCCGCAAGCAATCCCAACGCTATCGAAATCAGCGGTCTGACCAAGACCTATGCCGGGGCGGGCAAACAGCCGGAAAAGCACGCTCTGAAAGGGCTGGATCTGGCGATTCCTGCCGGATCGATCTTTGGCCTTCTGGGGCCAAACGGGGCGGGAAAGTCGACCACGATCAACATCCTTGCCGGTCTGGTACGCAAAACCTCGGGCAAGGTGACGATCTGGGGCTTTGATCAGGACGTAAACCCGCGCCAGTCCCGCGCCGCCATCGGTGTGATGCCGCAAGAGTTGAACATCGACCCGTTCCTGACCCCGCGTGCCAGCCTTGAGGTGCAGGCGGGCCTGTACGGCGTACCCAGACGTGAACGCTGGACCGATGAGCTGTTAGCGCTTGTGGGGCTGACCGAACAGGCCGAAAGCTATTCTCGCCACCTATCAGGCGGAATGAAGCGTCGCCTGTTGCTTGCCAAGGCGCTGGTCCACCGCCCCCAGATCCTGGTTCTGGACGAGCCGACGGCAGGCGTCGATATCCAGCTGCGTGAAATGTTATGGCGTAACGTCCGGCGGCTAAACGAACAGGGGATGACCATCATCCTGACCACCCACTATCTGGAAGAAGCCGAAGAGATGTGCGACCGCATCGCCATCATCGACCACGGCGAGCTGGTGCTTTGCGAGGATACCTCGGCCCTGCTCGGCCGCGCGGATTCCAAAACGTTGGTTGTCGATACGGGGGATGCCCGTACCCTGCCCCACTTGCCCGAGGCAGCCCGTGCCGAACGGCGCGCAGATGGCCGTCTTGCACTCAGCTATGCGCCCTCACGGGTAACGGCGGACCGGCTGATCGACGCGCTGCGCGCAGCGGGCCTGCCGATCCGCGATGTCACGGTCGAGGCGCCCGATCTTGAGGATGTCTTTGTCCAGCTGACCGCGCGCCCGCGCCCCTAATCGGGCTGAACCATCCGCCCCATCGGGCGACCGCCAAGGATGTGCAGGTGGAAATGCGGAACCTCCTGCACGCCATGGGCACCGGCATTGGTAATGGCACGGAAACCCTGTCCGCTGTCCAGCGACACACCCAGATCGCGCGTCACCCGCGCCACCGCCCGGTGGAAATCCACGATCTCGGCATCCGAGGCATTGGCCGAAAAGTCGTCATAGCTGACATAGGCGCCTTTTGGGATCACCAGCACATGCACCGGCGCCTGCGGACGGATGTCACGAAAGACCAGCGTATGTCCGGTCTCCAGCACGGTGTCGTTCGGGATCTCTCCACGCAGGATGCGGGCAAAGATGTTGTTGTCGTCATAGGCGGGCATCCGCTCTCTCCTCAGTCACTGAACAGGTCCGGGGTTCTGGCAAGCATCAGCGCCGTTCTGGCCGGAACTTCAAGGAAGCGCGCAAGCTGCGCGGCATTCTCTTCGGCCGAGCGCCAGGGCGCAATGGCATGGAAAGCAGCGAATTCCATATCACGCAACCGCTCGGCCTCATGCTCAAGATCCGCGCGCACCAGAGGCAGCAGCCGATCGACCACGCCGGGCGCAGTCTCGGCCCCGGCCAGCCCCACGCGGGCGATATGGCCACGCAGGTAGTCGTCGTCAAACTGCGAATCAATCATCAGGACGCGCGTATCCGCCTTGTCCGAGGTCAGGTCCTGAATCAGATAAAGCTCGGACGGGTCCAGACACAGGATCAACCGGTTCGATTCAAAGTGTTGAAACAGCAGCCGGATCAGCGCGCGCCGGTGACGGTGACGCTTTTCGACCGTAGTTTCGACCCCGCCAAGATCAGGCAACCCCGCCTCAAGTTCGTTAAAGGCGAAATCGACTGCCGGGATCTTGGTATGCTGCCGAATCGAGGCCGTCAGCCGTTTCGCGACATGCCATTTCTTGGAAGCCAGCAGAAGCAATGTGTTTGAGCGGCCAAGACTGCCCTCGGCCTCCCAGAAACGCTGGCCAAAGCGCCGCCCGACCCGGCCCCGCCCGGTCAGAAAACGAAACAGCCCCGTGGCCTCGTTCGAGATCGGAAAATGCACATCTTTGGCTGTCCAAAGCGCGCCAAGCCGCTCACGCAGGCGGATCGCCTCGGGGCTGATCTTGCGGGCAAACAGGTAGTTCTGCCCCATGAGCAGATCATAGTGGTCGTTGTAAAAGGTGACCGGCATGCCGTAATCGGTAAAGATCAGATAGGTCAGCGTGCGCGCCCGGATCTCTTTTCCCGGCACGACGTGGGGCACGATGGTCTGAAAGAAGGTCTCGTCCGGAATCCATGTCGTGGCGAAAAAGCGCATTACGTCGGGACGGTTGGCGCAGAACTCAAGCACCTTCTCGACGGTCTGACGGCGCAGACACCACCATTGCGAACCGATCATGACCTGAATGTCGGCAGGCACCTTGCGAGTCAGACCAAACCGTTTCTGCAGGTTGTAGCTGGTGTAGAAGAGCCACTTTTGGGTACGTTCGTTGAACCAGTGACGATAGATCAGCCGCTCTTCCTTGAAGCCGGTCTTGATCCAGCCCGATTCGAAAAAGTCGAAACTTTCGATATAGTCGCAGTCTTCTGCATCCAGAAAGGCATGGGCATATTCGGCCGATTTGATCGGCATGCAATCGCCGGAAAGCATGTAAAAATGCGTCGCCTGTGGAAATGCGACAATTGCGGCACGCACGGCCTCAAGCGTGGCGGCCACAAGGGACCATTCGCCCCAGCCGCATTTCCAGCGCCGCTGGACAAAAGTCACCGACGGGTTGCCCCCCAACGCCCCGCGAATTTGCTCGTAATCCCGAGGGTTAGCGCGCGCATCAAAGTGAATTGAGACATAATCACCCGATGCAGCAAGGCGACGCGCCTGCGCGATAACGCCTTTGGGATCCTTGTGGCAAAGGAGAATGAAGGCAATTCGTGCCATCTATTATAAACCTATCCCATCAACATGAAGGGGGAACGCGTTACAGCAGGTTGAATTTTCTCCTGCGATTTGCTTTTTGTCCTTACCGATTTTGGCCGGATGGGCAACCCGGCGGGTCGCTTACTCCGACCAAGAGCAGCTTCGTGAAGGATAATAGTAGAATGGGTTTTCCTGGAACCTGGATGACGGAAAGCGAAAGCATGGTCTATCGGGTGGTGCCGAAATGCGCCTGCTCCTCGATCGGACAGATCATGTTCTATTCCGACCATGGGCGGTACTTCGATGGTGACATCCACGATTCCACCAGCGGACTGCACAAGTGGAACCAGCCTGACAGCCAACCGCTCATCGAGGCGAATGTGCAGGCGCACAAGGCGCTGACGTTCACCTGCGTGCGCAACCCCTACGCACGTATCCTGTCCTCGTTCTTCGACAAGATTGCCGGCATCCAGCGCAATGGCAAACGCTACCGCGGCAACCTCGTGCCGCAGCTGATGCAGCGCTACGGCGTCGATGTCGGCAGCCCCGAAAACGGCTTCGAGTTCGATCAGATCAAGAGCTTCCGCCGGTTTCTGCTGTTTGCGCGCGACACCATTCGCTGGCGCCGCCCGATGGAGCCCGACATCCACTGGTCTGCCATGTCCGGTCATATCGCCACCTTCATCGTGAACGGCGGGCGCTATGATCAGATCTTCTTTACCGAAAAGTTCAACGAAGGCATGCAAAAGGTGCTGGATGCCTCACCGACCCCGGTAAAGCTCGACGTGAACGATGTGCCAAAGTTCAACGAATCAGAGGGGCACGGCCCCAAGCGCGCGCATAAGGTCAGCGATTATTTCGACGACCTGTCGCGCCATCTGGTCTGGGAGGTCTATAAAAAGGACTTCCAGCTCTTCCGTTACGACTTTGACAATCCCGACAACAAGATGCCCAAGGGCGAGGTTGATCTGGACGAGGTACACGCCAAGCTTGGCCGCTAAAGCGGTCCTGGCAGGAGCGGTTTCCCGTCTAAAAACGCAATCTGAAGAGGCGGCGCATCAGCGCCGCTTTTTAATTACTGGCCCGAAAAGCTTTTTCAAAGATTTCCCTTGCGAAATGCAAAAATGGCGCTATTTTCCCGCGTTCATTCGACCGGCGGGGGAACCCCGGACCGCGACCCCCGCTTAGCGACCAGTTTTGGCGACTTGCGGTCAGCGTTCCGGTAGCCTATGCCCGCGCCAGACCCGAACACCGAATCCGGGGCCGCCCTGCCGGGTTGCCCCCCGAACCAGTTGAGGTTGTGACATGGCCGTCCCTCAGAACCGAGTTACCCGCTCCCGCCGCAACATGCGTCGCTCGCATGACGCGCTCGTCGCCGGCAACCCGAATGAATGCCCGAACTGCGGTGAGCTGAAGCGCCCGCATCACGTCTGCCCCTCCTGCGGCCATTATGCCGACCGCGAGGTGGTCGCGCAGGCCAATGAGGTCGATCTGGACGAAGACGCGGCCTAAGCGGACCGACCGCGGATATGGCTTCGGCAGAAACCAGTTCCCTGCCTCGCGTCTCTGGTGACGGGGGCGGCGTGGTGATCTCGGTCGATGCGATGGGCGGCGATCGCGGTCCGGCGACGGTGATCGCTGGCGTCGCTGAAAGCGCCCAGAAGAACCCGCATATCCGCTTTGTCGTCCACGGCCCGAAAGCCGAGCTTGAGCGGCTGATCAGCCGCCGCAGCGGCCTGGCCGGGCGTTGCGACATCCGCGACGCCAGCGGTGTGGTCACCATGGATGACAAGCCCAGTCAGGTGCTTCGCAAAGGCGAAGGCACCTCGATGTGGTCTGCCATCGAATCGGTGCGTCAGGGCGAAGCGACTGCCGCAGTCTCTTGCGGCAATACCGGGGCGCTGATGGCGCTGTCGATGATGCGGCTGCGCAAGCTGCCCGGCGTCAACCGGCCTGCCATCGCCTGCCTCTGGCCGTCGCGAAATCCGCAGGGCTTCAATGTCATGCTGGATGTCGGCGCCGATATCCGGGCCGATGCCCAGGATCTGCTGACTTATGCGCTGATGGGGGCGTCCTACGCCCGTAACGGCTTTGGACTGGAAAGCCCGCGCGTCGGTCTTTTGAACGTCGGCACCGAAGAGCATAAGGGCAGGCCCGAGCTGAAACAGGCCCATGAACTGATCCCCACCATCGCGCAGGCTGCGAACTTTCGCTATGTCGGCTTTGTCGAAGGCGGCGACCTGCCATCGGATCGGGTGGATGTGATCGTGACCGACGGCTTTACCGGCAATGTCGCGCTGAAAACCGGCGAAGGCACGGCAAAGCTGGTCGGCGATTTCCTTAAGGAAGCATTCGGAAAATCGGTGCTGTCCAAATTCGCGGCCCTGCTGGCGATGGGCTCACTCCGCCGGCTGCAAAAGCGCATCGACCCGCGCCGCGTCAACGGCGGCGTCTTTCTGGGACTGAACGGAACCGTGGTGAAATCGCACGGTTCGTCCGATGCGACCGGCGTTTCCGCAGCAATCAAGCTGGCCTTCCGGCTGGCCCAATCCGGTTTTCAGGAACGGCTGGCCGCCCGCGTAGCGCAATCCGTCGCGGCAGCCAGCCAAATCAACGGCAGCAAGGAAAGCGAGGCGTCCTGATGCGGCGTGCGATCGTCCGGGGAACCGGTCACTACCTGCCTGAGCGCGTGGTCGAGAATACTTGGTTCGAGGACAAGCTGGACACCAGCGACGAATGGATCCGCACCCGCACCGGTATCGAGCGGCGCCATTTTGCCGCCGATGACCAGCGCACCAGCGATCTGGGCATCCACGCTGCGCAGGCTGCGCTGGCCAATGCCGGGATCACCGCCGATCAGATAGATGCGGTAATCGTCGCAACCTCGACGCCCGATCTGACTTTTCCTTCGGTTGCGACCATGGTGCAGGCCGGTATTGGGATGCGCAGCGGCTTTGCCTATGATGTACAGGCGGTCTGCGCGGGCTTCATCTATGCGCTCGCCAATGCCGACGCCATGATCCGCGCTGGCCTTGCGGATCGCATCCTGCTGATCGGGGCCGAGACCTTCAGCCGGATCATGGACTGGACCGACCGCTCAACCTGCGTGCTTTTTGGCGACGGTGCCGGGGCGGTGGTGCTTGAGGCCGCCGATGGTGCGGGCGATTCTTCGGATCGCGGCATCCTTGCGACAGATCTGAACAGCGACGGGCAGTATCGCGACCTGCTCTATGTCGATGGCGGCGTCGCCTCAACCGGTACGGCAGGGCATCTGCGCATGCAGGGCAACCTGGTCTTCCGTCACGCTGTTGAGAAACTTGCCGATACCGCACATCGCGCGCTCGACAAGGCAGGCCTTGCGCCGCAAGAGGTTGATTGGCTGGTGCCGCACCAGGCCAACCTGCGCATTATCGAAGCGACCGCCAGGCGGATGCAGCTGCCGATGGAGAAAGTCGTGCTGACGGTGGCCGATCACGGCAATACCTCGGCAGCTTCGATCCCGCTTGCAATGTCGGTAGCCAATTCCGAAGGCCGTTTCCAATCCGGTGATATTCTGGTGGCCGAGGCTATCGGCGGCGGCCTTGCCTGGGGCTCGGTCGTCCTGCGTTGGTAAGCACTATTTCAGCTGCGAATCCTTTGAGCCGCGCCGGTTGATACCTGCGGCCGGCTTCCAGGCTTTATCGCGGCCGGACTGGCAATCAACGCATAGCCGGACGCCAGGAATAGCCTGCCGGCGCGCCTCAGGAATCGGCTCATCGCATTCGTCGCAGAACCCGGCGCTTTCACGGGCAACGCGCTGCGCATTACGCAGCCGCATGCGCTCGATCGCCTCTTGCGTCGAGACCTCGATCTGCTCGTTCACCGCATCATCATGCGCCCAGCCACCCGCCATGAGATTTGCTCCATCCAATCCCTTTCCTTTTCAAGATAGGGTTGAATCTCTGTGCTTCCAAGCTGCCCAGCAGGATGTCTACTACGCATTGTGGTGGTAAGGCGCGAATAATGCGAAACAAAATCAAGGAATGATGGAACGGAATCCGGTCGCAGTTGTTGACTCGACGCTTTAAAGAAATCATCCTTCACAGCATTCAAGAGGTTTCCGAGATGAGCGACTCCACCTTGACCCGCATGGATCTGGCAGAAGCCGTGTTCCGTGAGGTGGGACTGTCCCGCCACGAATCGGCTCAGCTTGTCGAGAGCGTGCTTGGCCATATCTCGGACGCGCTGGTGCGCGGCGAGCAGGTCAAGATCTCGTCCTTTGGCACCTTCTCAGTCCGCGACAAGAATGAACGCGTCGGCCGCAACCCCAAGACCGGCGAAGAAGTGCCGATCACGCCACGCCGGGTTCTGTCCTTCCGTCCGTCGCATCTGATGAAGGATCGTGTTGCAGCCGGGAACAGGCGCAAGGGCTGATGAGCAAATCCCCCGACGCCTTCAGATCCATCGGAGAGGTCTCGCGCCTCGTTGGCGTCGCGCCGCATGTCCTGCGATATTGGGAAACGCAATTTTCACAATTGGCTCCGGTAAAGCGTGCGGATGGGCGTCGCTATTACCGGCCTGATGACGTCCGCCTCGTCGCCGGCCTCTATCAGGTCATGCGCGAGGAAGGCCTCAGCATCCGCGGCGCCAAGCGTCTTATCGCCGCCGACCGTGGTACAGGCTTGCGTGAAATCGGCGCTGCAAGGCTGGGTGAAACCAGGGAAGATGCTGCAACAGCTCAACCAGCCACCCCGGCAGTGCGCCTTGCCGTGCCCGAACCAGCGCCTGCTGCACTGCAACCACCAGCGCGACCAGTCAGAATCTCACGCGTCACATCACGCGAACCCGAATCATTGCCATTGTTCGCCGGGCTGGAACCTGCGGCAGCGCCCGCCCAGCCTTCTGTCCCCTCGCCTTCTGTTCCCTCGCCAACGCCTGATTGGCTCTCGCGGTTGGCCGCAACTGCGCTCGCGCTTCGTCAGCACGAATGGCAGGATCGCACTCTTCCAGCCACGGCAAAAGCCCTGCACGACGCCCTGCAGAATCTTTGTCAGCGCGCATGATTGCCTGCAGCCGCGCGCCGCATGGGATCTTATCCCCAGCAATCGAAAATCTTGGTGAAAATTCCACCCTTGGCCTCTTGTGCTGGGCGCCCGCTTCGCTCTATATGCCCCTCGTCGGGCCGTGGCGCAGCCTGGTTAGCGCGTCCGTCTGGGGGGCGGAAGGCCGCGAGTTCGAATCTCGCCGGCCCGACCATTCCGAAAACGCCCATCCCCACCCGGGGATGGGCGTTTCCTTTTGCCAAAGGGGTTTTGCGTGAACGGAGTCCTTCCCGATACCGCCCTGCGCCAGCTGATCGAAAGCGGGGCGATCTCGGCTGACCAGCCGATCCTGCCCGAACAGATTCAGCCCGCAAGCCTTGATCTGCGCCTGGGCAGCACCGCATGGCGGCTGCGCGCTTCATTCCTTGCTGGACGCGGACGCAAGGTCAGCGACCGGCTCGCGGATTTCGAAATGCACCGCATGGACCTGACCGGCGGTGCGGTGCTTGAAAAAGGCTGCGTCTATCTGGTCCCGCTGATGGAGCGGCTGTCCCTGCCCCAAGGTCTCGATGCCGTCGCCAATGCGAAAAGCTCAACCGGGCGGCTCGATCTGCTGACGCGGCTCGTCACCGACGAAGGCACCGAATTTGATCGCCTTGCCGAAGGCTATGACGGCCCCCTTTACGCCGAAATCTGCCCGCGCAGCTTCTCGGTACTGGTCCGGCCGGGCATGCGCCTGAACCAGCTGCGATTGCGACAGGGCCAGGCGGTTCTTTCCGATACCGAATTGCATCACCTGCACAGGCAGGAGCCGCTGGTAACGGGTGAGGCACTGATCGACGACGGTCTCGGTTTCTCGGTAGATCTGCGGCCCACCCAAGGCGATCTGGTCGGATATCGCGCCCGCCCCCACAGCGGTGTCATCGACCTTGACCGCATCGGTGCCTATCAAGCACGCGATTTCTGGGATGAATTACACACCACAGACGGCCAGCTGATCCTCGACCCCGGTGCCTTCTACATCCTCGTCAGCCGTGAGGCAGTGGCGATCCCGCCCGATTATGCCGCCGAAATGGCCCCTTATCTGGCCATGGTGGGTGAATTCCGGGTCCATTATGCAGGGTTCTTCGACCCCGGCTTCGGCCACGGCGCTGCTGGCAAAGGCGCGCGCGGCGTGCTTGAGGTACGCTGCCACGAAGCACCCTTTGCGCTCGAGCACGGTCAGGTCGTCGGCCGCCTGGTCTATGAACGCATGGCAGCGCGCCCCGAACGCCTTTACGGCACCGGAATCGCATCGAACTACCAAGGCCAGGGCCTTAAGCTGGCCAAGCAGTTCGCTTGACTTCCCCGACGCCCGAATGCGCCTCTGCTTCTTTCGTGCCCCAATATCCCGGGGGAGTCGCGCGGCTGACAGGTGACAAGAGGTTTGAGACTCTGCGATTTACCGAGCGTGTAAAATCAATGGGTTGCAAGGGTGAGTGTCAAAAGGTTTGAGCCTTTCGGCACGCAAGTCGCCTTTTTCGTGGAATCGTGTATACTCTGGCGACGAAAAATCAATAGGTTAGCTGAAAAGGTGCGCACGGTTTTACGCAGATCTATCGTTAAGCGGAAACTCAACGGTTAACGATAGATCTGCTTTATCGTGGATGATCGCACGGTGGCAAAGACCGATGGCAGCGCCACCCGCTCGCCCGCCGGGGTGGTCGAGGACGTGGATTCCTCGGGTGTATGGGTTCGCCTGGACGAAGCCTTGACGCGGGCGCTGGCATGAACCGTCCTATCGAATTCGCCGTTGACCTGACGCTGACCGCCGAAGGCCAGGCCCCGGAATGGGTTCATCTCTTGCCGCTTGGCCACTTCGCTGCACGCGACGGGCGGGTGTTCGACAACTCGGACCCCGCTGCGCTGATCGCCACCTTCCGCGCGCGGGCGGTCGATCTGCCGATCGAAGAACGACCGACCCGAGGCCCGCCTGAATGGTCTGGTTCCGGCGGCTGGTTGGGTGAAGGAACTGATGCGCCGGGCGGATGGTATCTGGGGCCGCATCGAATGGACCGCGCGCCCGCGAGATGATCGCCAACCGCGAATATCACTATCTCAGCCCGGCGATCAAATACCTCAAGTCCGGCGGGAAGGTTACGATGATCAAGGGCGCAGGTCTTGTGCATTCGCCCGCGCTGCGCCTGACTGCGCTTACCGACGAGCGCCAGGACGGTGACAACCCCAGCATCGCCGCCCAGGTCGTGGCCGAGGCGTTGGGGCTTGCACCCGATGCCAGCAAAGCCGGCATTCTGGACCTGCTGCAACGCTTGCGCGACATGCTGGGCCGGGCGACGGGGCCAAAGGCGCCGTCGCGCAGCTGGCCGAGCTGGACATGATCGCGCGCGACCTCGGGCAAGAAAACCGGATACCGTGCTATGCGGAGGGTGAACCGGATCCGGCCCGCTTCGTGCTGGCGGAGCGGTCCTGACCGAGCGCAATGAGGCACAGGCCGTGCTATGCGAACAGAACGCCAAAACGCGGGTCGATCACGCTTTCGCTCGGGGCTATCTCTCGCCTGCTATGCGCGACTGGGCGATGGCCCCCTGCATGTCGGATCAGTCGAGCTTAGATCTGTTCATCAAGAAGTCGATCCCGCTGTCCGCGCATCTGTTCCAGCCCGCGGCCACATCGACCATGCCGCCCGGATTTGCGCAAAACGGCGGCGCGGCGATCCGTTCGGCCGAGGAAATCGCGATCTGCGAGCAACTCGGCCTCAAGCCCGGATCGCTTCTGGATTGACCGGATCGGGCCGTGACGGGCGGCCGGAGCGCAGATCCACCGCGAAAGAAACACAAAGCGCCAGTTCAACGCCTGATGAAGCCCTGTTGCAGCATGTGGCGGCACATCGTCCAGGCCGACCGGGCAAGATCGCTTCGGACTCCGAATTGCGCGCCTTCGTCGAAGCGCGGCTTTCGCACATGACCTTTGCCGGGATCGAGGCTGCGGTGACGGCGCAGGTCGCGCCTTTCGTCCAGGTCCCCGGGCTTGAGGGCGCGATTCGCTTCATTCTCGCCTTCGGTGGTGCCGAGCTTTACATCGGCAAGAACCCTCGCGACACCAACGAGCTGGTGCAGATGTTCGGGCGCAAGTCTGCCGAGGCGTTCGCGACCCTCGCCACGCTGTCCCGCCGCATCCCCCCGCGAAGCCATGGCTTGCCGCCCATTCCCATGCGCAGGGTCTGTCCATTGCCCGGATCGCCCACAAGCTGCGCATCTCCGATATCTCGGCGCACCTATCTGCGCCGCGAGGCCGAGAACCGCGAACGACTGCGCGCCGACGCCGAACGCCGAACGCCGAACGCCGAAGATCACGCCTCCCTGCCCGCAATCCTCTGCAATCGGTTATTCCCAGCTGATGCCACGAAAAACAGGCTCAGATCTTTTGACACCGGTTTTGACACATGACCGCGGCGGGGGCAGAGCCCCAGCTACCGCATCCGCCGCAGGATCCGCGTTACCTGTTGAAAGCGCTTCGTTGTCTCACGCGCAGCCTTGTCACGGCGACGCTGCTCAGCGGTACGCTTTTCACCTGGTTTCGGCGCATTCATCCGCCGGACGCCCCAGTTCAGTAAACGATTGCCAAACATGCGCGTCAGCATATTGATAAGTTGGTTCCAATTCATAAAGTTACCCTAAACATCTCACTCATCCTCGAATAAATCTTCGGCCAGAACCTCGGCATCATCCTCAGGCTCGGTGTCGAAAAGTCCCGGCGCCCCGGCCTCGCCGGGCGGGCGCGAATCCAGCAACCCCGCTGCGCGCAGCTCGGCCAGCCCCGGCAGGTCACGGGCGCTTTCCAATCCGAAATGGTCCAGAAAGCTTTCGGTCACAACAAAAGTCACCGGCCTGCCCGGAGTCTGACGACGGCGGCCGATGCGAACCCAGCCAAGTTCAATCAACTGGTCCAGAGTGCCCCGACTGACTGCGACGCCGCGAATCTCTTCGATCTCGGCCCGGGTGACGGGCTGGTGATAGGCGATGATGGCAAGGGTTTCGGTCGCAGCACGGGACAGACGACGACTTTCAACCACATTGTCCTGCATCAGAAAGCCCAGATCGGCGGCGGTGCGAAACGCCCAGGAATCGCCGACGCGCGCCAACTGCACCCCCCGCCCTTCATAGCGCGTTCGAAGTGCCTGCAGGGCCTCGCCTGCGTCACAGCCCGCGGGCAGGCGCGTCGAAATCTCGCGCAGGCTCATCGGCTCGGCCGAGGCAAAAAGGATCGCTTCGACCATACGCTCCTGCTCGGCAAGTGGAGGTGGCGGAAAACGCTTCTGATCTGGGTCTTGATCGTCCTGACTCATTGGGGACGCCTGCGGATAGTGATTGGGGCAAAAGTGTCGGACTGGCTGATCTCCAGCGCGCCCTGGCGGGCAAGCTCCAGCGTCGCGGCAAATGTTGCGGCGGTGGCCGAGCGGCGGCGCTGTGAATCGGCGTCCCACCCTGCTGGCAAAAAGGCAGCAAGCTCTGTCCAGTCACCGGCAAAGCCAATCAGCCCACGCACACGGTCAAGAGCCTGTTCCATCGTCAGAACATCGCGGCGATCAAACGCATAGGGGCGGAACTCGTCACGGGTGCGCAGCCGTGCATAGGCGCGCATCAGGTCAATCAGCCCGGCCTGCCAGGTGACCCGTCGCTTTTGCACCACGGTCTCGGGGGCTCCGCGCGGGAAACGGTCCTGACCCAGCCGATCGCGGGTCATCAGCCGCGCCGCTGCCTCGCGCATCGCATTCAGCCGCTCAAGCTGAAAGGCCAGATGCGCGGCCATTTCCTCGGCGCTCGGACCCTCGGCCTCGGGATCAGGGGGTAGCAGAAGGCGAGATTTCAGATAGGCAAGCCATGCGGCCATGACCAGATAATCAGCCGCCAGTTCTATACGCAGCGCCCGGGCCTGATCGACAAAGGACAGATATTGGTTGGCCAGTTCCAGAACCGAGATCTGCATCAGATCGACCTTTTGCGTCCGTGACAGGGTCAGCAAAAGATCAAGCGGCCCTTCAAAGCCCGAGACATCAACGACCAGCACCTCTTCGGCACGGCGCTCGGCCACGGCCTGCGGCTCAAGCCCCGGCAGATGTGGTGCCGGCCCGGGATCAGGGTCGGGCACAGGGGTCAGATAGGGCACCTTGGTCATGACGCTTCCGGGTAAGGAACCCGTGCAGAATCCGTCATGGGCCTGCCTTAGTCAACCTAATCAGGCCGCAAGCCCGCCAAGCGCGGTCAGTTCCGCGCGAAGCGCAGCGATATCCTGATCGGCAGGTGCGTGCCGCAAGGCCAGCGCCACCTCGCCGCGTTCAACGGCACGATGGGACATCGCCCCGGCAGCCGCGACGATCTGCTCCATCTGCTCAAGCGTCTCGTTGCAGGACAGGACCAGATCGCAACCGGCGGCCATAGCCGCAGCGGCACGCCCGGCCAGCGAGCCTGACAGCGCCTGCATCCCGATATCATCGGACATGAGCAGCCCGGCAAAGCCGATCTCGCGCCGGATCACCTCGATCACCGGTGCAGAGGCAGTGGCGGGCGCATCGTCGATGGTTGTAAACCGGATATGCGCGGTCATTGCCATCGGCAGGTCGGCAAGGGCGCGGAAGGGCGCAAAATCAGTCTGGCGCAGCTCGTCCAGAGGCGCCTCGACCACCGGCAGGTCCTTGTGGCTATCGACCCGAGCCCGACCGTGACCCGGCATATGTTTGACGACCGGCAACACCCCGGCGGCCAGCATGGCCGAGGCAGCCGTCCGGCCCAGCCGGATCACCGTATCGGCATCCGTACCAAGACAGCGGTTTTTAAGGAAAGGATGTGTATCCTCGCGCGCAATGTCCAGGACCGGGGCGCAATCGGCATCAATACCGACGGCACGCAGCTCCTGTGCCAGCAGATAATGATGCAGCCAGATCGCGCGTTCTCCCCGACCTGCCTGATCCAGGGGCGCGGGCCATTCGGTCCAGTGCGGGGCCCGCAGACGCTGGACGCGCCCGCCCTCTTGATCAATCAGGACCGGGGCATCACGCCCCACGGCCTCGCGCAGATCTGCCGTCAGCCGGCGCAGGCGGTCCGGCGTATCGACATTGCGCGCAAACAGGATAAAGCCCCAAGGGTTCGCTGCGCGGAAAAAATCGCGCTCGGCCCGGCTCAGGTCCGGGCCGGCGATACCGCCAAGGATGGTGGCTCCCGGCATCTGCTTACTTCGCCGAGGCAGGGATACAGTCCACGCCCTCGGCAATCAGAGCGGCGCAGAAACGCCGTGCCTCGTCTCGCGAGGCAAAGCCCGCGGCGCGCAGGCGCCAGAAGGTGCGGCCATTGGCCTTATGCTCCTGCACGACCATGCCCTTGCCGGCAAAGAGTGCCGAGAGCTTGCCCGAGACGCGGTTCCATTCGCCACGCGCCAGCGCATCACTGTCAAAGGCGCCGATCTGCACAAGCGGCGCACCCGAAGCAACCTTGACCGGGGCTGCGGACGGGGTCTGCGGCTGCTCGGCCGGACGGCTTTCCACAGCAGCGGCAGCCGGGGCGGCGTCGCTGGCGACAACCGGGGCCGCCGCAGCCACGCGGCGCGGACGCGGCGCAGGCCGGGCAGATTGCGCGATGGCACCGGCGGACGGCGCAGCAGAGGCCTCGGCCAATGCAGTAGTAATGGCGATATCGCGCGGTTCATTCCCGGCCAGATCGGTCACAGCCTCATTCACCGGCGCGTCGGCAGCCGGAGCGTCCGAGATAACCGCATTGGCGACAGCGTTGGCCGCAGCCTCTTCGGCAACTTCGCCGTCGGGACGCGCAATAACGCGGCTCGGCTCATCAACAAGCGGCAAATCAAGAGGATGCGAGGGCTCTTGCGCGGTCGCGCCCAGTTCGCCCATCGGCACGTCCTGACCGCCAAGCGGGGTCGAGGACGGCGCGATCGCCACCTGGTCCACCTGTCCCGGCTCGGTCCCGGCTGCAACCGTGTTGACGGCCAGCCCGATGCGGTCAGTCAGCTCGCCACCCGGATTATCGGGCGCGGTACGGGCCTCGCCTTCGATGGCGCGGATCACCGGCACGCCGGACACATCGCGCACCACCAGCTTATAACCCCAGACCACCAGCATCACGATCAGCCCGACCGAGACGAGGGCGCCCAGATAATGGGTCAGCCGTGAAATGCGTCCAACAAGTGTCGGAGCTTCGACCAGCGAATCGGCCTCGGTCTGGTAACGATGATCATCCCAGCCCTCATCCTGCCAGTCGTCCTGATAACCCTGATGCCCGTCGGCATAGGTATGGTCATGCGACAGCCCGCGAGGCTGCGCCCCTTCAAACCCGCCCGAGGAGCGGAAATCTATCACCGTCATTCCTGCCTGCCTGCCGGTTTTTCCGACGCTGCTCGTTTATCTTTACGTCCCCGGCCGGGCGCCTGTGTCAGCGCATTTCCTTGGCCGGAGTCACTCCCAAGATACCAAGGCCGGCCGAAATGACAACGCCGACAGACCGTACAAGGGCAATTTTCGCGGCGGTCGCCTGCGAATCCCCGTCCTGCAGAAAGCGCAGGGCCGGTTCGTCATTGCCGCGGTTCCACAGCGAATGCAGCGCAGAGGCGATATCGTAGAGGAAGAAAGCGACCCGATGCGGCTCATGCGCCCGGGCGGCGATTTCGACCGTGCGTGGCCATTCTGCAACTTTCCGGGCCAGATCCAGCTCGGCCGGATGCGAAATTTGCGCCAGATCCGCCTTCGAAAGCGCCGCGTCCGAGGTATCGACGCCCATTTCGCCCGCCTTGTTCAGGACCGAGTTCACCCGGGCGCTGGCATATTGAACGTACCAGACCGGGTTGTCCTTGGACTGCTCAAGCACCTTGTCAAAGTCGAAATCCAGCGCCGCATCGTTCTTGCGCGTCAGCATGTGGAAACGGGTGACATCCGAGCCGGCCTGCTCGACCACATCGCGCAGGGTGACAAAGGTCCCGGCGCGCTTGGACATCTTGAAGGGCTCGCCGTTCTTGAACAGCCGCACAAGCTGGATCAGCTTGACATCCAGCGGCACCCGGCCATTCGACAGCGCCTTGACGGCAGCGGTCATACGCTTGACATAACCGCCATGGTCGGCGCCGAACACGTCGATCAGCGCGTCAAATCCGCGGTCGATCTTGTCCCAGTGATAGGCAATGTCCGGGGCGAAATAGGTCCAGCTGCCGTCCGATTTCTTGACCGGGCGATCCACATCGTCACCATGCGCGGTCGAGCGGAACAGGGTTTGTTCGCGCGGCTCCCAATCCTCGGGGGTCTTGCCCTTTGGCGGCTCAAGCACGCCCTCATAGATCAGTCCGGCTTCGCGCAGCCGCGCGATTGCAGCCTCGATCCGGCCAGTGCCGTAAAGCGCCTTTTCGCTTGAGAACACATCCATATGGACATTGAGCAGCGCCAGATCCTCGCGGATCATCTGCATCATCGCGTCGGTGGCGAATTCACGCACCTCGGCCAGCCATTCGGATTCCGGCTTGTCGAGCAGGCTTGTGCCGTATTTCTCTTTCAGCGCCTCGCCGACCGCGATCAGATAGTCGCCGGGGTAAAGTCCGTCGCGGATCTCGGGCTCAAGGCCGTTCGCCTCGCGGTAACGCTCATAGGCCGAACGCGCCAGCACATCGACCTGTGCCCCGCCATCATTGATATAGTATTCGCGCGTGACATCATGTCCCGAGAAATCCAGCAGCGCCGCCAGCGCATCACCAAAGACCGCGCCACGGGTATGGCCGACGTGCATCGGCCCGGTCGGGTTGGCGCTGACGAATTCGACGTTGATCCGTTTGCCCTTACCCATGTCCGAGCGGCCGTAATCCGCCCCGACCTTCAGCGCGGCGCGGATCACACCCTGCCATTCAGAGGGCGCAAGGCGCAGGTTCAAAAATCCCGGCCCAGCCACCTCGGCCGAGGTAATGCGCGGATCGGCACCCAGACGCGCGGCCAGCGTTTCGGCGATCTCGCGCGGCTTCTTTCCGGCGGGCTTGGCCAGCACCATGGCAGCGTTCGTGGCCATATCGCCATGGGCCGGGTCCCGAGGCGGCTCAACCGTCACGTTCGCGGTGTCGAGGCCCGAAGGCAGCTCGCCCGCCTGTTCCATCTGTGCCAGCGCATCAAGGACCAGCGCGCGGATATCCGAGAATAGGTTCATGGCTTCCATCCATAAGTCCGGGCCGGGATAACGCTTGGTTATGGGGGCCGTCAACCGGGCCAGAGCCCGGGACAAGGCAGCTACGCATGACCGAAAAACCGGCATCAGATTGACGAAGGGCAGGTTTTCAGCTAGGCCCGCGCTGTCTGCATCCGGCAGGCAAGGCGAGGGGCGTGCGGAAATTGCGTCCCGAACGGCTGATCATCCCGGTGACCGGGTGGGCGGCAATGGACGCAAAGGACGGCGCGGCATGGTCCGCGCATTGATACGAAAGCCCTGAATGACCAAATTTTCTGATCTGAAGCTTGACCCCAAGGTTCTGAAAGCCATTGCCGAGGCAGGCTATGAGGCCCCGACGCCGATTCAGGCCGGGGCGATTCCCCCTGCGCTCGAAGGGCGGGACGTGCTGGGCATTGCTCAGACCGGCACCGGCAAGACCGCAAGCTTCACTTTGCCGACGATCACCCGCCTTGGCCGTGGCCGGGCGCGGGCGCGTATGCCGCGCAGTCTGGTTCTGTGCCCGACGCGCGAACTGGCCGCGCAGGTGGCCGAGAACTTTGACATCTATGCCAAATACACCCGGCTGACCAAGGCCCTGCTGATCGGCGGTGTTTCGTTTGCGGAACAGGACCGGCTGATCGACCGCGGCGTGGACGTGCTGATCGCCACCCCTGGCCGCCTGCTTGATCATTTTGAGCGTGGCAAGCTGTTGCTTACGGGCGTCGAGATCATGGTCGTCGATGAGGCCGACCGGATGCTCGACATGGGCTTCATCCCCGATATCGAGCGTATCTTCCAGCTGACGCCCTTTACCCGGCAGACGCTGTTTTTCAGCGCCACCATGGCGCCCGAAATCGAGCGTATCACCGACACCTTCCTGCATCTGCCCGAGCGGATCGAGGTTGCGCGCCAGGCAACCACCAGCGAGACGATCACCCAAAAGCTCGTCGAACTGACGCCCACCCGCCGCGATCAGACCGCCAAGCAAAAGCGCGAGTTGCTGCGCGCCCTGATCCACGCCGAAGGCGAGGGGCTCAAGAACGCGATCATCTTCTGCAACCGCAAGACTGACGTGGATATTGTCGCCAAATCGCTCAAGGTGCACGGCTTTGACGCTGCGCCTATCCATGGCGATCTGGACCAGCGTCACCGCATGGCGACACTCGATGGCTTCCGCGACGGCACTTTGCGTTTCCTCGTCGCCTCGGATGTGGCGGCGCGCGGGCTTGATATTCCGGCGGTCAGCCACGTCTTTAACTTTGACCTGCCGAGCCATGCCGAGGACTACGTCCACCGCATCGGCCGAACTGGCCGGGCCGGCCGTCAGGGCACCGCGATCTCGATTTCGACGCCTGCGGATGAAAAGCTGCTTGGTGCGATTGAGGCGCTTGTCAAACAGGCCCTGCCGCGCGCGTCCCTGCCCGAAGGCTTTACGCTTTCCGCAGCCGCACAGGCTCCGGCACGTCCGGCGCGTGAAAATGGTCGCAAGGATCGTGGCCGCGACCGTGATCGCGACCGCCGCGGCCGTCGTGACGACAGCGAACAGCGTCCCCCCGCCCCGGTCGAAGAGGTGCAGGTTGTGGCCCATCCCGTCGAACCCGTCGAGCGTCGCCATGACCGGCGTGAACGTCATGGAGAACGTCACGACCGCCATGACCGTCACGACCGGCGCACGGACCGTCATCCGGTAGTCGGGATGGGGGATCATATCCCGGACTTCCTGACCCGTATTTTCCGCCCTGCCTTCCGCGACCCGATCGACGCGCAGGTCGAGCAGGTCGAGGCCACCCCGGCCGAAACCGTCGCACCGGTGAGCCATGGCAAGGTCGAAACCGCTCCGATGGCTGAGACACCTGCCCCCGAGGCTACGGCCCCAGCCCCGACGCCGCTTTCGGCAGAGGAAGCTGCTACCACCGCCGAAGCCACGCCCCCTGAGGCCGAGGTCCCTGCCCCTGCCAAACCGGCCCGCAAGCGCAAACCGCGCGCGCCCAAGGCCGAGGCCAAGGCAGAGCCTGCGCCCGAAGCAGTCGCCGAAGTGCAGGGGGCCGAAACAGTTTCGCCCGAACCGGCGACCGATGTAGCTGCCGAGACCGTCCCCGAGACGGCACCGGCGGCAGCGCCCAAGCGCAAGCGCAAGACGGCGCCCAAGGCAGCTGACAAGGCTGAGGAACAAACCGGGGCGAAACCTGCGGCCAAAGCACCCGCCAAACCGCGCGCGCCGCGCAAGCCCCGCACCAAGCCGGCAAGCGCCCCCGAGACCGGGACTGACGCTGGGGCCAAGGCGGAACCTGCCGAAGCCACCGCGCCGAACCCGGACGATACGGCAACCACGACCTGATCCAAATCATGGCCCGTCCGGCCCTCATGTCCTCGCCACGACGCGCGTTCTGGGCCGCTCTTGCCGCCAACGCAGGCCTTGGCGCGCTTGCGGCACTGGGTCAGGCGCCGTGGGAATTGTGGCCGCTGACGGTCATCGCATTGGCCCTTGTCTGCCGGCAGGTCGCAACGGCAGACACCGCGCGATGGGCCGCCTTGCAGGTCTTTGCAGCCGGGCTTGGGCACTTTGCCCTTGCCATGTTCTGGATCATCGAACCCTTTCTCGTTGAACCCGAGGTCTATGGCTGGATGGCCCCCTTTGCCTTGCTGTTCATGGCGGCAGGCGCAGCACTTTTCTGGACCATTCCTGCATGGCTTGCAGTGCGGATTGCCCCCGGCTTTCCCCGTCAGGGGGTGGCCTTTGCCGCGCTGATGGTCCTGTCGGACTGGCTGCGGGGCTGGATATTCACCGGTCTGCCCTGGGCGCTGACCGGCCATATCTGGATCAATACTCCGGCTGCGCAGATCGCAGCCACATTTGGCTCAATCGGCCTGTCGGCCCTGACCATGCTTGCCGCCGCCCTGCCGCTGATCTTTCATCGCCCGGGCCGGTTTGCAGCTCTGCCGGGCTGGGTCCTGTCGATCCTCGTCATCGCCACGGCATGGAGCGCGGGTCTCGCCCGCCTTGCCCAGCCACTGCCACCTGATACCGGGCTGCACCTGCGGCTGGTCCAACCTAATGCCACGCAGGCACTGAAATGGGATCCCGTGTGGTCCGAGGTCTTTTTCGGCCGCCTGCTTGAGCTTTCGGCGGCCCGCGACCCCGGCAAGCCCGCACCCGATGTGATGATCTGGCCGGAAACGGCGGTGAACTTCCTGCTGAACCAATCGGGAACTGCGGCGCAGGACATCTCGGCCTATGTTGGCGCGCCGGTCATTCTGGGCATCCAGCGCAGCGAAGGCAGCCGCTATTTCAACAGCCTGACCCAGTTTTCAGACGCCGGTATCGGTCCGGTCTATGACAAGTTTCACCTCGTCCCCTTTGGCGAATATACGCCATGGGGCGATGTGATGGCCCGTTTCGGCATCCGCGCCTTTGCCGCGCAGCATGGCTTTGGCTATTCTGCGGGTCCCGGCCCACAGGTCATGCGCCTGCCCGGCCTGCCTGCGATGCAGCCGCTGATCTGCTATGAGGCCGTCTTTTCGCGGCATCTGATTTCAGGCGAGGATCGGCCTGACTGGCTGTTACAGGTCACGAATGACGGGTGGTTCGGACAGATATCGGGACCGTGGCAACATCTGGCGCAGGCGCGGCTGCGCACTATCGAGTCAGGCCTGCCACTTATGCGGGCGGCAAATACCGGCGTCTCGGCAGTGATTGATGCACGCGGCGGGATCCGGGCCAGTCTGGGACTGAACCTTACCGGGCGGATTGACGCACCCCTGCCCGGCGCGCTGCCCCCGACCCCTTGGTCACGCTGGGGTGACTGGCCGGCGGTGGCAGTGACGCTGGCAGTGCTTTTGTTTTGCCTGCGACGTGGGCGGGCCTCGCTGCGCTGTTGACGGCAAGGGGTCCGTCCTCTAACGCTTCGTCTTGACCGTCACAACGGCTTCCTGGCGTGACGGCGTCATTTTAACGGAGCAATTTCATGGCCAGACAGAACTATGTGTTCACCTCGGAATCGGTGTCCGAGGGCCATCCCGACAAGTTATGCGATCAGATCTCGGATGCGGTGCTTGACGCGCTGCTGGCCGAGGATCCGGCCGCGCGCGTCGCATGTGAGGCTTTTGCCACCACCGGAACCGTGGTCATCGGCGGAGAGATCGGGCTGAGCGATAAAAAGAAGCTTGGCGAATACATGGGGCACATCAGTCAGATCGCCCGTGATACGATCCGCGATATTGGCTATGAACAGGAAAAGTTCCATTGGAACACCTGCCATGTGCACAATTACCTGCACGAACAGTCGGCCCATATCAGTCAGGGCGTGGACCGCGACGGTGCCGGCGATCAGGGTATCATGTTCGGCTATGCCGTCGATGAAACCCCCGAGTTGATGCCCGCGCCGATTCAATATGCGCATGCGATCCTGCGTCGTCTGGCCGAGGCCCGCAAATCGGGCGCCGAGCCGATGCTGGGGCCAGACGCGAAGTCCCAGCTGAGCCTGCGTTACGAAAACGGCAAACCGGTCGAGATCACCAGCCTTGTGCTGTCGCATCAGCACAAGGATGAGGCCCAGACCTCGGATGATATCCGCGCCATCGTTGAACCCTATATCCGCGAGGTATTGCCCTCGGAATGGCTGACTGAGCGGACAGAATGGTGGGTGAACCCGACCGGGACTTTCGTCATCGGCGGGCCGGACGGCGACGCAGGTCTGACCGGGCGCAAGATTATCGTCGACACCTATGGCGGCGCCGCCCCGCATGGTGGCGGTGCTTTCTCGGGCAAGGACCCGACCAAGGTCGACCGCTCGGCCGCCTATGCCGCACGCTATCTGGCCAAGAACGTGGTCGCCGCGGGGCTGGCAAAGCGCTGCACCATCCAGCTGTCCTATGCCATCGGCGTGGCAAAGCCGCTGTCGATCTATGCCGATACTTTCGGGACCAGCGAAATCCCCGAGGCCGAGATCGAACGCGCCATCTCACGCGCCATGGATCTGACACCGCGCGGGATCCGCGAGCATCTGGATCTGTGCCGCCCGATCTATCGCCGCACCGCTGCCTATGGCCACTTTGGCCGGGCGCCGGAAGCTGATGGTGGATTCTCGTGGGAGCGGACGGATCTGGCTGAGGCCATCAGGCGGGAATTGTAAGGCAATGGGGGGCTTTGCCCCCGCGCGTTCCGCGCTCCCCCAGGATATTTGGACACGAAAGAAGCCAAGGGTGGGTTGCCCTTGGCTTCTTTCGGTCAGTCCTTGAAGCTGCGGCTGTCCTTGATCTGGTCCCAGGCCCAGACCACCTCTTGCAAGCGTTCTTCGTCTGAGCGGTCACCACCGTTCATATCAGGATGAAGATCCTTGACCAGGGATTTGTATTGCTTGCGGATTTCTCCGCGGGTCCAGGTTTCCTTGGCCTCAAGGATTTCAAGGGCGCGGCGTTCCGTCGGCGGCAGTTTGCGGGCCGTCTGGGTGCGGACTTCGGGATTGGTGCCGTTCGCACCCAGAATCTCGAGCGGGTCGTCGATGCCGTGACGCGCCCATTTACGTTCTTGCGTGGCGCGGCCAAAGGGTTTGGTCGGACGCTCCCACACCGTGGCATTGTCCAGAAACTCCTGGAATTCGGCCTCGGACTGACC
This sequence comes from Paracoccus sp. TRP, assembly GCF_000185925.1. Lineage (NCBI taxonomy): Bacteria > Pseudomonadati > Pseudomonadota > Alphaproteobacteria > Rhodobacterales > Paracoccaceae > Paracoccus > Paracoccus sp. TRP. The sequence goes on from NZ_AEPN01000002.1 coordinate 108,009, forward strand.
TTGGAAATAATTCCAGTTCAGGTTGTATTCGCGGACGTGTTCCTTGCAGAACCAGTAGTAATCATCGAGCGCACGCGGCGATTTGGGTGCACGATACTGGCCCGGCTCGGTGCAGCCGGCCTTGTCGCACCGCCGGGTCGAGGTCTCGAACGCACCCGACATGCCACGCCGGCCCTTTGCCCGGCGCTTTTTGTCCGCAGCTGCGGAAATATCGAATCCGAACGGGTCGCTGTTGCTCATTTGCCTGCCTTGTCCTGAACGGGACAGGCAGTTTAGGCTATTTCGCAGGACATGAAAGGGGGGCAAGCGAATGATCGCCAAAGAAATGCACAAAAGACTGGCCGCGCTGGAGCCCTCGCGTCTGGAAATCATTGACGAAAGCGAAAGCCATCGCGGCCATGGCGGCTGGCGCGAGGGCGGAGAGACCCATTTCCGCATCCGCATGGCAAGCCCGCAATTCGCCGGGCTGAACCATGTCGCACGTCACCGGCTGGTGCATCGCACCCTGGGCGATATTGTGCCGCGTATTCACGCTTTGGCGCTGGAACTGGCGGAAAACTGACCCGTTAGCGCACGCAGGCTTGCCCGTTCCGGAGCCGGGGCGTAGAAGCCCCGAAAAGCAGAAATCACAAGGAATTTTCGGATGAGCTCGCCCAAGGATTTCAACGATCGCATGCTGTCGCTTGGCCTTGCCCGCGTCAGCGAGGCGGCCGCCCATGCCTCGGCGCGGCTGATCGGCCGCGGTGACGAGAAGGCAGCCGACCAGGCCGCCGTGAATGCGATGCGCGAACAGCTGAACATGCTGGACATCAAGGGCGTCGTCGTTATCGGCGAAGGCGAGCGGGACGAGGCCCCGATGCTGTTTATCGGCGAAGAGGTCGGCTCGGGTCAGGGGCCCGAAGTGGATATCGCGCTGGACCCGCTGGAGGGCACCACGCTGACCGCCAAGGACATGCCGAACGCCCTGACCGTGATCGCCATGGCGCCGCGCGGCACCCTGTTGCATGCGCCCGACGTTTACATGGAAAAGCTGGCCATCGGGCCGGGCTATCCCAAGGATATCGTCAGCCTCGACATGTCCCCGGCCGAGCGAGTGCGCGCGCTGGCCAAGTCCCGCGGCGTCAAGGACGGCGATATCACCGTCTGCATCCTTGAGCGTCCGCGCCATGAGAATCTGATCGCCGAAGTCCGCTCGACCGGGGCGGCCATCCGCCTGATCACCGATGGCGATGTTGCCGGTGTGATCCATTGCGCCGAGGCCGAACTGACCGGCATCGACATGTATATGGGTTCGGGCGGCGCGCCCGAAGGAGTTCTGGCTGCCTCGGCGCTGAAATGCATGGGCGGGCAGATGTGGGGCAAGCTGTTGTTCCGCAACGAGGATGAAAAGGCCCGCGCCGCCAAGGCCGGCATCACCGATCTTGACCGTATTTATTCGCGCGATGAGATGGTGACCGCCGATGTGATCTTTGCCGCGACCGGCGTCACCAACGGCTCGATCGTGGCCGGCGTGAAGCGTGAGCCGCATTATCTGCAGACCGAAACCATTCTCATGCGTTCAAAAACCGGCTCGGTGCGGCGCATGATCTATCGCAATCCGATCCGCTAAGCACGGGACAGGGTTGAACAGCAGGCGGTCATGGGGGATGAAGCCCACATGACCGCCTTTCTTTCCGTCACCTCTTCTTTGACCGGCCGGCTGTGGCGTGGCCCCGAGGCTGCGCTGGAGCGCACTGCCGAAGCACTGGCGCAGGACAGCCGCCTGCCCCTGCCCGTCTGCCGGATCCTGGCTGCTCGCGGTGTGCCCGCAAATGAAGCGCCGCTTTATCTTGATCCCAAGCTGCGTGATCTGCTGCCCGACCCCTCGCAACTGCGCGACATGGACAAGGCAGCCGACCGGTTGGTGGCGGCGGTTCTGAGTAAGCAGCGCATTGCTATATTTGCCGATTACGACGTGGACGGGGGCGCCTCAGCAGCACTGCTTCTTGACTGGCTACGTCGGCAGGGACGCGATGCAAGCCTATATATCCCGGACCGTATCGACGAAGGCTATGGACCAAACGCCCCCGCCATCGCGGCGCTGTCGCGCGATCACGACCTGATTATCTGCGTCGATTGCGGCACGCTTAGTCATGAGGCTCTGGCGGCAGCCAGCTGCGATGTCATCGTGCTGGACCACCACCAGGGAGGGGAGACCCTGCCCCCCGTTCTGGCTGTGGTGAACCCGAATCGCGCCGATGAGGACGGCAGCCTTGGCCATCTTTGCGCCGCAGGTGTGGTGTTTCTGGCGCTGGTGCGCTGCAATAGCCTGCTGCGTCAGGGTGGTCATCCCCAGCCCGACCTGATTCCCATGCTGGATCTGGTGGCGCTGGCGACGGTCGCGGATGTGGCGCCCTTGATTGGGGTGAACCGTGCCTTTGTCCGACAGGGGCTGCTGATCATGGCGCGGCGCGAACGACCGGGCCTTGTGGCGCTGTCTGATGCAGCGCGGCTTGATTCGGCACCGAATGCCTTTCACCTCGGCTTTCTGCTGGGACCGCGCATCAATGCCGGTGGCCGGGTCGGCAAGGCCGATCTGGGCGCGCTCTGCCTATCCTGCACCGATAGCCGACAGGCCGAACGGCTGGCGGCCGAGCTGGACGCGCTGAACCGCGACCGCCGCGCCATCGAATCCGCGGTACGTGATGAAGCATTGGCCCAGGTCGAGGCGCGTGTTCAGGCTACTGGCGATACGGGCTGTGTCGCCTGGGCGGCAGGCGAAGGCTGGCATCCCGGCGTTGTCGGCATTGTCGCCGCGCGGGTGAAAGAGGCGACCGGCCTGCCCTCGGTGGTGGTCGGGATTGAAAATGGCATCGGCAAAGGCTCGGCACGATCCGTGCCCGGCGTAGATCTGGGCCGCGCCATTCAGCGCCTTACGGCCGAGGGGCTGCTGCTTAAAGGTGGTGGTCATGCGATGGCGGCGGGCCTGACGGTCGAAGAGGCAAAGATCCCCGCCGCGATGGAGCGGCTTTCGCAGCTTTTGGCACGAGAGATGTCTGACCGCCCCGGCGCGGGTGAACTGCGCATCTCGGGCCTTTTGGACCCTGCCGGCGCGACCATCGAGCTGATGCAGATGCTGGAACGGGCCGGCCCCTTTGGTCAGGCGGCACCAGCGCCACGCTTTGCCTTTGCCGCGCAGCTGATCGACAGCGCCGCAACCATGGGCGACAGCCATTTACGCCTGCGTTTCCGCAGCCCCGGCAGTCCGGTTCTGGAAGCCGTCGGTTGGGGTGCGATGAGCGGCCCTCTGGGTCCCGCGCTTTTGGGTGCCAAGGGGCGACGCTTTCATCTGGCGGGCAAGCTTGAGCTGTCGCAATGGGGCGGGCGTGAACGCGTGCGGCTGCGCCTTGATGATGCTGCACCGGTCGAGTGAGCCCGGCAAGTGTCTGGCAGAAAAACTTTGCAGCCAGACGATTTTTCCGCTTGCAGCCTTGGGACAGAGGACCTAAATACCGCCCCACACCGCAGGGCAGCGCCCGGTGGAACAAGAAAGTGGCCCGTTCGTCTATCGGTTAGGACGTCAGGGTTTCAACCTGAAAAGAGGGGTTCGACTCCCCTACGGGCTGCCATTTTCCCATGTATTATATTGAAATTGTAGCGTAATTTGCGCAAGTCCGGGTCATAACTACCCCACTAGCTGTCATGCGCTTAGGCCGTTGGTCTGCCTTTCAGTTTTGCGCCTGCGAGGGCGGCCTGAACCTTGATCCGGTCGCACTGCGCCTTGTTGTAGTTTTCCATCTTGCGGGGCAGCATCTTCAGTTCCAGGCCGGTCATGTCCACCCCGCGCTGGTGCTCAAGCCGGTCCACTGCCTCTAGAATCTTCTTGGCGATCACTCAGCTCGTTGTTGCGCTGGTTGCTGACGCCGCAGCCCTTGGTGTCATCGTCCCGCCCATAGTATGCTGGGGTGGCTGTGGTCTTGATGGCCCCCGTGGGGGTGACGTGGCTGCTCAGGTAGAGCTTCATAGACCGTTCACCGTATATCCGTCCGCCAGTATGAAGCACAACCGGCGATACGGGCTAGGTTACGCGACTGCGTGACATTTGCATGACCTCTTGCTTGGGTCGTCGCCCTGAACGTTTCCGCCGCGCTTTTGTCGTCGACAGCAAAGATACGCTGCCCGACAAGGCTAAGCAGACGTTACGCGTGCGGAAGCCGTATGCTGGTGGCAGCAACGCATGGCGAAGTTGGCGCAGGGCAGCCAGCGCCATCGTGCGCTGGTCCAGAAGATCAGTGCCGGTCACGTCAGCCAACGACAGGCCGCTTTCACAAGGGGGCGATCCTGTTTTCTCGCGATTGACGAATCTGCGGGGCGCGCGCTAAGAACAAACTAGGAACATATGGCTAAACCATGTCCGCACGCCCTTTCCCTATCGGGGTGGCGCCTTTCGGACGGGCGCCAGTCCCCGTGGTGCCCTCTCTGACCGCACCAATCCTGTCCGAAGCCTTTGGCACCCGCCCCCTGACCGGGGCTGCACCGGGATTCGTGCTGGCCGCACTGCCGCCAGGGCTGGTGCTTTGGGTGCAAGACCGGCTGAGCCGGACCGAATTCGGCGCACCCTTCCTGCCCGGTATGGGCCGCGACTTGTTAAGGCTGGACCTGACGCGCCCTGCCGATGTGCTGGCCGCGCTGGAAGACGGGCTGCAAAGCCGGGCGCTTGCGGCCGTGGTGGGCGAGATTCATGGCCATACCCCGGCGCTAAGCTTTACCGCCAGCCGACGGCTGGCGCTGCGGGCCGAGGCGGCGGGACTGCCCTGCTGGCTGATCCGTCATGCCGCGCGCCCCGAGGCCAGCGCAGCGCGGATGCGCTGGCGGCTGGCACCCCTGCCCTCGGCCTCCGATCCCGACGACCCGTATGCGCCCGGCGATCCGCTGTGGCTGGCCGAGCTGTTCCGGGCGCGTGGTCAGCCCCCCTCGACCTGGCTGGTGCGCCATGACCGGGCGGCGGATCGTCTCGATTTCTCTGCCCCGGCTGGCGATCGAAAGCTGGCTGAGCCGCGCCGCAAAGCGGGGTGACGACTGGCCCGAGACAGTCCCGCTGGCGCTTTCGGTTCCCGGCACGCATGGCCCTGTCCTTCATGCAGTGAACCGCGCCGCCGAAGAGGCCGGAGCTCGCATTGGGGCCCGCGCTGTGGACAGCCGCGCCATCTGCCCCGCGCTGCGCATTGAGCAGGCCGAACCTGAACAGGATGCGGCAAGGCTGGCACGGCTTGCCTTTTGGGCGAGGCGCTGGGGACCGTGGAGCACGCCGGACGGTGATGACGGCATCCTTATCGACACCACAGGCACCGCCCATCTGTTCGGGGGCGAGGCCGCAATGCTGGCCCGGATACAGGCGCATTTTGCCCGCGCAGGGCTGACAGCAAAACTGGCGCTGGCACCCACGCGCGGCACGGCATGGGCGCTGGCTCGCTTTGGTCCAGAACGTGCGATTTGCACTGACCCTCTGCCGGCGCTGGCACCCCTGCCGGTCGCCGGGCTGCGACTGTCGGATGAAACACAGCTGTTGTTACGGCGGCTTGGGCTAAAGACCATCGGTGATCTGGCGGCTATCCCGCGCCTGTCGCTGATGCGCCGCTTTGCCCGCGCAGGCGCGCAGGACAGCCCGCTGATCCGGCTGGATCAGGCGCTGGGACGCGCGGCCGAGCCGCTGGATGCGCCCGAACCCGCGCCAGAGTTCGCCGCCGAGGCGCGGCTGGCCGAACCGGTCGTCGACCCTTCGGACTGGTTGCCGGAACTGCTTGAACGGCTTTGTGCGCAGCTTGCGGCGGCGGATCGCGGCTGTCGGCGGCTGTGCCTTTCAGTATTTCGCATTGATGGTGAACGGCGCGATATCCGTGTCTCGATGGCCGCCCCCACGCGCGAAGCCGCGCATCTGCTGCGCCTTTTTGACGGCCGGTCAGAGCGGCTGGACCCCGGCTATGGTTTCGACCTGATCCGCCTTGCCGCCGAGGCGGTCGAGCCGCTGACCGCCGCCCAGCCCGGCCTTGATGGTGCCGCGCCTTCGGGCCTTGCACTCGCGCGGCTGGTGGACAGGCTGGCGGCTCGCTTTGGCCCAACCGCAATCAGCCGCCCCTTGCCACACGAAAGCCACATCCCCGAACGGGCCGAAATCCCCGGCCCGCCGCTTGCAGCCATTCCCGCCCCGCCTGCACGCGCGGACCGGCCGATCCGGCTCTTGTCTCCAGCCGAGGAAATCCGCGTCCTCTACGTCATTCCCGAGGGGCCGCCCGCGCAATTCATCTGGCGCCGCCAGACCCTGCGCGTCGCCCGCCATGCCGGACCCGAAAGGATCGCGCCGGAATGGTGGCGCGACCGTCCCGGCACCCGGCTGCGCGACTATTTCCGCATCGAGGATGACACTGGCCTGCGCCTGTGGATCTATCGCGAGGGGCTCATCCATGACGGCCGTGGCGGCGCTCCGCGATGGTTCCTGCACGGGATTTTTGCCTGATGCCCGAACATCACGCCCGTCCCCAGATCCCGCTGCCCCAGGTCAAGCGCCCGAACCCGCCCTCTGATTACATCGAACTGGCGGTGACCAGTGCCTTTAGCTTTCTGCATGGTGCCTCGCATCCCCATGAGCTGGCGCTGACGGCCTGTCATCTGGGCTATGACGCGCTGGGGATAGCCGATCTGAACAGCCTTGCCGGAGTGGTACGCCTGCATGCGGCGGCAAAACAATTGCACCTGCGTCCGGTAATCGGGGCGCGGATCGTATTGGCCGATGGCAGCGCCTTTCTGGCCTATCCGACCGACCGCGCAGCTTACGGCCGCCTTGCGTCACTGATCACCAAGGGACGACGGCATGATCTTGACGGGCACTGGCAAGGAAAGGGCCGCTGTGATCTGAACCTTGACGATCTTGCCAGCCACGCCCAAGGCATGCGCCTGATCTGGCTGCCGGGCAATGACCTGACGTCCCTGCCCCGGCTTGCCGAACGCCTGCCGCAGCTGTCCCATGTCGCGGCAAGCTGGCTGTATCGCGGCGACGACCGGTCCCGTATCAACCGCCTTGACCGGGCAGCGCAGGCAGCTGGCCTGTCAATCGTCGCGGTGAACGATGTCCATTACCACGCGCCCGAGCGGCGTCCGCTGCAGGATGTCATGACCTGCATCCGCGAGGGCACCACCATCGACCGCGCGGGCCTGCTGCTTGCCCAAAACGCCGAGCGGCACCTGAAGAGCCCGGCCGCAATGGTGCGGCTGTTCTCGGACTGGCCGCACGCCATCCGCGCGACGCGCGAGATCGCCGAAAGCTGCACCTTTTCGCTGGACGAACTGCAATATGAATACCCGCGCGAAAGCGTGCCTCCCGGTCTTACCCCGCAAGAGCATCTTGAAAACCTGACCTGGCAAGGCGCGGCCTGGCGCTATCCCGAAGGTGTGCCCGAAAAGGTTCGCGCGACTCTGGTCAAGGAACTGGCCGTGATCGGCAAGAAAAACATCGCGCAATATTTCCTGACCATTCACGATATCATCCGCTACGCCAAGGCGCAGGGTATTCTGTATCAGGGGCGCGGATCGGCAGCGAATTCAGCGGTCTGTTTCGTGCTTGGCATCACTCCGGTCGATCCGGCCCGGCATGAGCTGTTGTTTGAGCGTTTCATCAGCGAGACCCGTACCGAGCCGCCCGATATCGACGTCGATTTCGAGCATGAGCGGCGCGAAGAGATCATCCAGCACATCTATCAGCGCCATGGCCGCGACCGTGCCGGGCTATGCGCCACGGTGATCCATTACCGCCCCCGCAGCGCCATACGCGAGGTTGGCAAGGTCATGGGCCTGTCCGAGGATGTGACCTCGGCACTGGCCAATACCGTCTGGGGCAGCTGGGGCAAGGATATGAGCGCAGCCTCGACCGATCAGGCGGGGCTTGATCTGCACGACCCTGTCCTGCGCCGGACGGTCCGGCTGGCAGATGAAATGATCGGTATGCCTCGCCACCTGTCCCAGCATGTCGGGGGCTTTGTGCTGACCGAGGGGCCTCTGTCCGAAACCGTGCCCATCGGCAATGCCGCCATGCCGGATCGCAGCTTTATCGAATGGGACAAGGACGACATTGATGAGCTTGGCATCCTTAAGGTCGATGTGCTGGCGCTGGGGATGCTGACCTGCATCCGCAAATGCTTTGCCCTGATCAGGGCGCATCATGGCAAGACCCTGACGCTTTCGGATTTCGACCATGACGATCAACCTACCTATGAGATGCTGCAAAGAGGTGACAGCATTGGCACCTTTCAGGTCGAAAGCCGCGCACAGATGGCAATGCTGCCGCGACTGAAGCCCAGGACGTTTTATGATCTGGTCATTCAGGTCGCCATCGTCCGGCCAGGCCCGATTCAGGGCAATATGGTCCATCCCTATCTGCGGCGTCGCAGCGGGCAGGAGGATGTCGAATATCCCGGCCCCCGCGACGGCGATCCCGATGAGCTGAAAAACATCCTGTCACGCACCAAGGGCGTGCCGATCTTTCAGGAACAGGCGATGAAGATTGCCATGGTCGCAGCGCAGTTCTCCCCCGCCGAGGTTGATAAGCTGCGCAAGGCCATGGCGACATTCCGTTCGCGCGGGACGATCGGGCAGCTACAGGACCGCATGGTCGAAAAGATGGTCGCGCGCGGCTATGACCGCGAATTCGCCGAACGGTGCTTTAACCAGATCAAGGGATTCGGCGATTACGGCTTTCCGGAAAGCCATGCGGCGGCCTTTGCCCATCTGGCCTATGTCTCGGCCTGGCTGAAATGCCATCACCCGGACGCCTTTGCTGCCGCACTGCTCAACAGCCAGCCCATGGGGTTTTATGGCCCGGCGCAGATTGTGCGCGACGCACGCGAACATGGTGTGACGGTGCTGCCGGTCGATGTGAATATCAGTGAATGGGACAATACGCTGGAGCCCTGCGATAGTGCCTTTGCCCTGCGCCTTGGCCTGCGCCAGATCGACGGACTGGCCAGAGCCCCGGCCGAGCGTATCGTGCAGGCGCGCCGCGGCGGCCCCTATACTGATCTGGCCGATCTGAAACGCCGCGCCGACCTTGATACCCGGACTATCCGTCAGGTCGCGACCGCCGATGCGCTACACTCTTTGAACCTCGACCGCAGGGCGGGGCTGTGGCAGGCGCGGGCGTTGCGCGATGCGCCAGAGCTGCCGCTTTTTGGCCGCCGGGACGAAGGGGCCGAACCTGCAATCTCTCTGCCTGCCATGCCGCTGTGTGAGCAGGTCACCGCCGATTACCAGACGCTGCGCCTGTCGTTGAAAGCCCATCCCATGACCTTTCTGCGCCGCAGCCTGACCGATCAGGGTTATACGCCCGCCGCCGCTCTGGCACGGCTGCCGAACCGGGCATGGCTGCGCATGGCCGGAATCGTGCTGGTCCGCCAGCGCCCGGGCAGCGCCAATGGCACCTGTTTCATCACGCTGGAAGATGAAACCGGCGTCGCCAATCTGGTGATCTGGGCAAAGACCTTTGGCCAGTTCCGCAAAGTAGCGATGAGCGCCCGCCTATTGGAAATCCGCGGCCAGCTTCAGCGCGCCGATGGCGTGACCCATGTCATCGCCCATTGGCTGGGGGACCGTTCGGACGCGCTGTTGCGCCTGGCCGGAGAGGCCCCCGCCACGCTGCCCCAGCCCCGGCCCAGCCATCCGCGCAAGGTGCGCATCCTGCCGAAATCGCGCGACTTTCATTAAGCCGCGCCCAAGGGCGGGAAATCACGGCCATAAAAGGAAACCGCGCCCCCGAAGGGACGCGGTTTCAGAAAAGTTCCGTAAAGGAAGATCTTACTTGATCTTGCCTTCTTTGTACTCGACATGCTTGCGCACGACCGGGTCGTATTTGGTGACCGACATCTTTTCGGTCATCGTGCGGGCGTTTTTCTTGGTGACATAGAAATGCCCGGTCCCGGCCGTCGAGTTCAGACGGATCTTGATCGTCGTCGGCTTCGCCATCTGTTTCGCTCCTGCTGCGGGGCAAGACGCATGGCGCGAACCCCGTGGAATTCTCTTGGAGCCCGCCTTTTAGCGGCACAGCAGGCGAAGTCAACCGGGAATCACCTGATTTCAGGCCGATCTGCAAGGCTAAAGGGTCAGATATGCGCGGATGGCCTGTAAGCCGGATTTTGTTCCGGGGTTACCCCCTTTGATGACCATTCATCTGGTCCCGCCATTACTGACGGGATCTAGCTGCCAACCCGGACCTGCTGGGGCGAAGGCAGCCCTGTCTTGCGACGCGCGGTCCCTATTCGGCATTGCTCCCGGTGGGGCTTGCCATGCCAGGACTGTTGCCAGCCCCGCGGTGGGCTCTTACCCCACCGTTTCACCCTTACCCATGCGTGCATGGGCGGTCTCTTCTCTGTGGCGCTTTCCCTGGGGTTGCCCCCGCCGGGCGTTACCCGGCACCGCACCTTCATGGAGTCCGGACTTTCCTCGACGTTGCCGCCGCGGTCATCCGGCCATCCGCGCAAGGTCCAGATAGGCCCGCGCAAAGGCCGGGTCAAGCCTGTGCCCAACCCTGCGCAATCTGGGGCAATGTGTCCTCGATCCAGCCAAGCAGCGTATCGACGCGCGTCGCTGCCTCATGCCCCAAAGGCGTCAGCGCATATTCCACATGTGGCGGAACAGTCTGGAAATCGCGGCGCAGCACCATGCCGTCGGCCTCCAGCCCCTGCAAAGTCTGGGCCAACATCCGTTCGCTGATACCGCCAATCTGCCGCCGCAGGCCGGAAAACCGCTGCGGCCCGTCAGAGAGCACGCGCAGGACCAGCATCCCCCAGCGCCCGGTCAGCCGCCGCAAGACATCGCGCGACGGGCATTCCGCGGCCATCAGATTCCCCCGGCAACCGGTTTCAGAATTTTTCACACTAACATCTCCGTCAGTACTTACTTTTTAATAGTAATACTTTTACCTCTCGCTGCACAAGCATTTGCGAAAGGAAATGACATGACCATCGCCGTTACCGGAGCCACCGGCCAGCTTGGCCGCCTGATCACCGCCCGCCTGAAAGAACTGCTGCCCGCAAATGAAGTCGTCGCGCTGGCCCGCAACCCCGGAAAGGCCGTCGATCTGGGCGTCGAGACCCGCGCCTTTGATTATGACCGCCCCGAGACGCTGACCACCGCGCTGGCTGGCGTGGATCGACTGGTGTTTATCTCGGCAAGCGAGGTCGGCAAACGCGCTGTCCAGCACCGCGCCGTGATCGAGGCTGCCCAGGCCGCCGGCATCAGCCAGATCGTCTATACCAGCCTGCTGCACGCCGACCGCACGCCCCTGTCCCTTGCCGATGAACATGTCGTGACTGAAAAGCTGCTCTCCGAATCGGGCCTTGCCCATACGATCCTGCGCAATGGCTGGTATGCCGAGAACTACACCGGCGCATTCCCGGCTGCGCTGGAACATGGCGCGCTGATCGGTGCTGCCGGCGAGGGCCGGATCTCGGCCGCCGCGCGCGCAGATTATGCCGAGGCCGCCGCCAAAGTGGTCACGGGTGAAGGCCATCTTGGTAAGGTCTATGAGCTTGCCGGTGACAATGGCTGGACGCTGGCGGAACTCGCAGCCGAGCTTTCTGCCCAAACCGGCCGGACCATTCCTTATAAAAACCTGTCGCAGAACGATTATGCCGCCGCGCTAACGGGTGCCGGCCTGCCGGAAGGGCTCGCCGCCGCCATCGCCGACTGGGACGCCAAAGCTGCGGAGGGTGCGCTTTTTGACGACAGCCGCACCCTGACCGGCCTGATAGGCCGACCGACCGCGACACTGGCCGAGGTGGTGCGCGCCGCGCTTTAAAACGGCACGTCGTCCATCGCACCACCCGAACCGGCCTGCGAGGCGGGCTGCACATAGCCCGCCTTGATCGTCTTGAAACCGGTGGCGAATTCGACGGTCAGCGTATCCTCGGCAATGCCCATGATCGTGCCATTGCCGAACTTCTGATGGAACACCCGATCCCCGACCGAAAACCGCGCCGCAGGTTCGGCATCAATCACGATCGGGGTGCGATGAACAGGCTGCGCGCGTTCGGCGCTGCGCTGCTGCATGCGCTTCCAGCCCGGAGAGTTGTAGACATCGCTCTGCGCCGCACGCTCATGGATAGCCGAGGGCGCAAAGGGCTGCGCCGCCGCGCCATAACCACCACCGTAAAGGCCGGGCGGCGTCAGCACCTCAACGTGATCCTCGGGCAGTTCGTCGATAAAGCGCGACGGCAGGCTGGATTGCCATTGCCCATACATGCGACGGTTGCCGGCAAAGCTGATCGTCACCAGCTCACGCCCGCGAGTGATCCCGACATAGGCAAGCCGCCGCTCTTCCTCGAGCCCCTTCAGCCCGCTTTCATCCATGCTGCGCTGACTGGGGAACAGGCCGTCCTCCCACCCCGGCAAAAAGACGATGGGATATTCCAGACCCTTGGCCGCATGCAGGGTCATGATACTGACCTCATCGGTCTGCTCGCCAGAGTCGTTGTCCATGACCAGCGCGACATGCTCAAGGAAACCCTGAAGATTTTCAAACTCTTCCAGAGCCTTGACCAGTTCCTTGAGGTTGTCGAGACGACCCGGAGCATCGGGCGACTTGTCGTTCTGCCACATGGCGGTATAGCCGGATTCGTCCAGAATCCGCTCGGCCAGTTCGACATGACTGACGCGACTGTCCAGCGCATCGGCATGCCAGCGGCCCATCGCCTCGGTGAACTGACGCAACGCCGCCGCACCCTTGCCGCCAAGAGCGCCGGTCGCAACCGTCGAAACCGCACCCTCCAGCAGCGACAAATTCCGCTCGCGCGCCTCGCGCTGAATGGTCTGAACGGCTTTCTCGCCCAGACCACGTTTGGGAACGTTCACGATCCGCTCAAACGCCAAATCATCGGCAGGGCTGACCGCGAGCCGGAAGTAGGCCATGGCATCGCGAATCTCGGCCCGCTCATAAAAGCGCGGACCACCGATCACCCGATAGGGCAAACCGATGGTCATGAAACGGTCCTCGAACGCCCGCATCTGATGGCTGGCCCGTACGAGGATGGCAATGTCGTTCAGATTGCGCCGACCGAGTGCCGCACGATGCCCGCCGTGGAAAGCCTCAATCTCTTCCCCGATCCAGCGTGCCTCGGCCTCGCTGTCCCAATGACCGATCAGGCGGACCTTTTCGCCCCCCTCGACCTCGGTCCACAGCGTCTTGCCAAGCCGGCCACGGTTCGCCGCAATCAGCCCCGAAGCCGCGGCAAGAATATGCGGGGTCGAGCGATAGTTCTGCTCAAGCCGGATCACCTGCGCACCGGGAAAATCACTCTCAAAGCGCAGAATGTTACCAACCTCGGCCCCGCGCCAGCCATAGATCGACTGGTCATCATCGCCAACGCAGCAGATATTGCGATGAGCAGACGCCAAAAGCCGCAGCCACATATACTGGGCGACGTTGGTATCCTGATATTCGTCAACGAGGATATAACGGAACCGATCCTGCCAGGATCTCAGCACATCAGGATGGGCCTGGAACAGATGTACGCAATGCATCAGCAGGTCGCCGAAATCGGTGGCGTTCAACTCCAGCAAACGGCGCTGATAGGCCGCGTAAAGCCGGCCACCCCAGCCGTCAAAGGCACGCTCCTCACCCCTTGGCAGTTGCGACGGGGACAGGCAGCGGTTTTTCCAGCTGTCGATCAAATGGGCAAGCTGACGCGCTGGCCAGCGTTTTTCATCAATATTCCCGGCCAGAATAAGCTGCCTGAGCAGTCGTATCTGATCGTCGGTATCAAGGATGGTAAAGCTGGGCTTCAGATGCAGCTCACCATCGCCGATCAGCTCGGCATGGCGGCGCAGGATCTTGACGCTGATCGAGTGAAAGGTGCCAAGCCACGGCATGCCCTCGACCGCCTCGCCCAAAAGGCGGGCGACGCGCTCTTTCATCTCGCGCGCGGCCTTGTTGGTAAAGGTCACGGCAAGGATCTGCCCCGGCCGGGCCCGGCCAAGGTTCAGCAGATGCGCGATACGCGTGGTCAGCGCCCGGGTCTTGCCGGTGCCCGCACCGGCAAGCAGCAGGACCGGACCATCCAGCGCCTCGACCGCTGCACGTTGCGCGGGGTTAAGCCCGTCAAGATAGGGCACAGGCCGCGCACCGATTGCCCGCTGGGACAGCGGCACCGGCGCGGCTGCGGCCTCGAAAGCGTCCGAGTCGTCGAAATTGCTCATGCCCGCACCATAGCCCCGCATCCGCGCTCGGGAAAGCCTGTCGTTCCCATTTCGTTCACATGCCGCCTACCGCGGCGGCAAGTCCCCAGAAAACCAGAAGAGCCAGAGCGAGAAAAACCGCACCCACCGCGTAAAGCCGGATGCGTTCGCGGCGGTTGCGCGGGTGGTGCCAATCCAGAAACCCCTGGCCGTCGAACAGCGGATTGGCGTGCAGCATCCCGAACGCGAGGGGACCGGACGACCGCCCCTCGGCCAGCCGCCGCAGGCGCCATTCAGGATAGCGATGGCTCAGGCAAAGCCAGATTGCCGCCAGCCGGGCCGCCAGGAGACAGGCCATTCCGCTGGACAACCACAGCATTACGCCCTGAGGCCGGCGAAGATCGCGGGGTCCAGACTGGCATGGGCGAAGGTCTCGCCCTGGGTCAGCACCGAAACCGCATCATGCGAATGCAGCGATTCCTGATGGCTGGCCACGACGCGGAAATCGCCGATACGCGGCTCGGCCATCAGCTCGGCGGCAAAGGCGCGCACCGCATCCTCGACAAAGATCGGGTTGGCGGCGTTCAGCTCGGCAAAGGCCTGTTCGTCCTCGCGCTTGACCATGACCTGGGTCTCGGTCGCGACGGCACGACGGCACAGGGTCACCATATCTTCGAACCACAGGGTATCGCCCTGCATGACGACCGAGACCCGGGCCACCGAACGCTGCGAATGCGGCGTCGCAAGCTGGCCGCGCATACGCCGGGCATGTTCGCTGAGCTCAAGCGAACAGGGACAGGTCGAGGAATAGACATAGTCGAAATGCATGATCCGCAGCCGCTGGCCAGCCTTTTCGACCAGTTCCAGCGCAATGTCGTAATACTGCCAGCCCGACAGGCCCGAGCGCAGCGACTCGACCCGCATCGGATAGCTGAGCCGCATCATGATACGCGCGTCCAGACTGTCGAGGTCGGATTTGTAATCGTCCAGCGCCGCCTCAAGCACCCCCATTGAGAACTGCTTGTCAGCATGGGCATAGAACGAGCGCATGATGCGGCTCATGTTGATGCCCTTGCGATCAGCCTCAAGGCTGACGGTGCCGGTAACGCTGGTTTCAAGCGTGATCTCGCCGCCCTCGCGGGTCATATAGCGGATCGGCAGACGGAAGTTAGAGATGCCGACGTGCTGGATCGGCGCGCGCGCCCCGACGATCAGGCTGGCCGGTCCGTTCTGCAGGTCCGGCAGGCTGGCCTTATAGGCGTCATCGACCCGGAAATCGGCCGGGTATTCGCGCTTAAGCGCAGGATAGGCGCGTTCGGTGGCGATTGGGCGGGCCTCGGTCATGGTCGTCCTCGCTTAAAGGTCGGCAATAATCTGGGGGCTCGCGACCCGAAAGGAAAGGGGGCGCCCGGCAAGTTCCGGACGCCAGAGCGCCCTCAGGCCAGGGATTGGCGGATGTCCGCGATCAGATCATCCGCGTCCTCAAGCCCGATCGACAGGCGCAAAAGGCCGGGGGTGATGCCCAGCTCGGCCCGCATCTCTTCGGACAGGCGCTGATGCGTCGTCGTCGAGGGATGGGTGACGATCGACTTGGCATCGCCAAGGTTGTTCGAAATCTGGAAAACCTGCATCCGGTTCATCGCCGCAAAGGCAGCTTCTTTGCTGCCCAGGTCGATGGCGACCATGGTGCCGCCCGCCCCCATCTGGCGCATGACCAGATCATATTGCGGATGGTCGGCAAGGCCGGGATAGATCACACGCGACAGACGGCCATCATCCTTAAGCGCAGAGGCAAGGCGCAAGGCGCTGTCGGTCTGGGCACGAACACGCAGGTCCATCGTCGTCAGCCCGTTCAGCATCATCCATGCGTTAAAGGGGCTGATCGCGCCGCCGGTATGTTTAAGATAGGGTTCGGCCACGTCGCGCACGAACTCGCGGGTTCCACAGATCACGCCACCCAGACAGCGACCCGAGCCGTCGATATGTTTGGTCGCCGAATAGACCACGACATCGGCACCGTTCTGCACGGCACGCGAATAAACCGGGGTGGCAAAGACGTTATCGACCACGACCAGCGCGCCGACCGCATGGGCAAGCCCGGCCACGCCGGCAATATCCACCACCTCCAGCGTCGGATTCGAGACCGATTCAAAGAATACCGCCCGCGTCGTCGGCCGGATCGCCGCGCGCCACTGTTCCAGATCGGTGCCATCGACATAGGTCACCTCGACCCCGAAACGCACCAGCACATCAAGCACATAAAGGCATGAACCGAAAAGCGCCCGCGACGAAACGATATGATCGCCGGGCTTGGCAAAACACATCAGCGCCCCGTTCACCGCCGCCATGCCGCTGGCAGTGGCAAAAGCGTCCTCGGTACCTTCAAGGTTGGCGATCCGATCCTCGAACATGCGCGAGGTCGGGTTACCATAGCGGGCATAGATGAATTCATCCGGCCCGGTCTTGATGAAACGGGCCTCGGCCTGTTCGGCGCTGTCGTAGGAAAAGCCCTGGGTCATGAACAGGGCCTCGGCCATCTCGCCGTACTGGCTGCGGCGAATGCCGTGATGGACAGCGCGCGTGCGCGGATGCAGAGGCTTGTTCGACTCCTGGGACATGGCTGGCTCCTGATGGTCAGGATGCCGGGTTACTCCTGCCCGGCCAGCCGTGCAAGGCCCCGGGGCCGGCTATTCGCTGTCGCGAGGCAAGGCATAGCGTTCAAACAGCCGCGAATTGGCCACAAAAAACACCACCATGATCGCCGGCAGGCCAAAGGTCTTGAAGTTCACCCAGGCCGTTTCGGACATCAGCCGCCAGACCGCCTCATTGGCGATGGCAAGCCCCAGAAACAACAGCGTCATACGCAGGGTCAGGATTCGCCAGCCCTCGGCACGCATCGGCAGGGCCTCGGACATGACCAGCTCAAGCCAGTTGCGGCGCAGGATCAGGCTTGCGCCAAGCAGCGCGGCAAAGATCAGGTAGATGATCGTCGGCTTCATCTTGAAGAACCTGGGATCATTCAGCCAGATCGACAGCCCGCCAAAGACGACGACCAGCACCAGCGTGGCGATCTGCATGGGCGACAGCCGCCCCGTCAGGCGCCATAGCGCCAGCGTGCAAATGACAAGGACCGGCACAAAGACCAGCGTGGCAAAGATGAATCCGGAATATTCACGCCCAGCCAAGGTCACGGTCTGATCCCGAAACCGCATGAAGACGACAAAGAACAGGACCAGCGGGCCAAGGTCCAGTGCGGCCTTGAGCCAGGTATTGATCTTGCGCGGTTCGGTCAAGGCGAGGCTCCTGCTCAGCTTTGGGGGCGCGATATTGCGCCGGAAGCGGTCCCGGCGCAAGCGGCGCCTAGTCCAGACGGATGGCTGCCAGAATGGGGCCGCTGGCCATACGAGCGTCGCCGCGACCCAGCTCTTGCGCCAGAATGGCATGGCGGGTGTCGTCGGGAAAGTCGGTGCTGTTCTGACCGTCCTGCCGCACGGTCAGGCGCAGCGGGGCCCGGCCGTCCCACTCGGCAATCCGCTCGGCCGCCAGCACGACGTTGCGATAGTTGACGACCTTGCCGCGATTTTCACCAGCCCTGATGGCCACCCTGCGCTGTGGAGCATAACGCACCAGAATGATCGCCACCCGATCCTTGATCGCGCTGCGCGGTGTCAGCTCGATCCGGTAACCCTCTTTGCCCTGGCTTGAAGAAACCATCACCGGCGTCGGCCATGCCATCTGGGTCTGGACAAGCCCCACCAGTTCTGCCGGGCGCAATGCGATCAGCGTATCTGTCCCGCCAACGACGATCTGGGGCGTATAGATCGCACGCTCGCCGGACTGATGGGCATAGGCCTGCTGGCGCAGGGTGAATTCAGGCCGCGCAAACTCGTCGGCCCAGCCAAGGTAATCCCAGTAATCGACATGCCAAGACAGCGTCAGCACATCCTCGCGCTCGGCCAGATCGGCCAGCAGCTCATCAGCGGGCGGGCAGGATGAACAGCCCTGCGAGGTGAAAAGCTCGACCACCACCGGGGGCTGACCGACCGGACCGATCATGCGCGCACGCGGCTGCACCTCGGCAAAGGTCGAAACGCCGGGCGCGGCAAAGGGGTCCGAAGGCATCACCGGCGACGACTGGTCGGCCGGCACCCCGGGCTCACCCTTCGGGGCCTCGATCAGACCGATAACGCCATCCTCATCGACGATCTCGACAAAGGTGCTTGCCGGGGCAGCCCCCTCGCCCGAGGAGGGCAGTTCCGCACCCGGACCCGACAGGGTGGCCGCGACATCGGCAGCGCCGGTATCGAATATGCAGACCGGAGTCGCGCCTTCTGCCGGGCCTTCGCCCATCTCATGCGCGAATGCCGGGACACCCAGCCCGGTCAGCGCAACCACGGCAGCGCAGGCCAGAACCGGCAGGACCCCTGCCCTGCACGCCTGCCCACGGGCTGCTATCTTGATGCGCCTTGCCGCCATATTCTTCCGTATTCCCGGCCCTTCCGATCCGCATCAGGTAATCCGGGTGATGGGGGAACGACAAATCAATGCTTTGTTAGTGCAGCGTGTTCACCCCGCGACCGTGATGCAAAACCCACATCCCGCCCGGGGCGCAGAAATTGGCATACAATTGCATACAAATCTGCCGCACCCCCCTTGATCCCCATGTGGAAAAGGGGCAAATGGCAGGCAGCACCGCCATTCAGCCACCTTTTTGCAAGGATAGGGAGCCGAGTCATGCCCATCGTTACAGGAACAGACACCGCAAAGACGCGCCGCCAGCTTCAGGTGGGCTCTCACAGCTACGCCTATTACTCGATCGAAGCCGCGACACAGGCCGGGCTTGGCGATTTTTCCAGGCTGCCCGCCTCGCTCAAGGTGGTGCTGGAAAACCTGCTGCGTTTTGAGGACGGCGGCCGCACGGTCAGCGTCGAGGACATCAAAGCCTTTGCCGAATGGGCGCAAAAAGGCGGCAGGAACCCGCGTGAGATCGCCTATCGTCCGGCACGCGTCCTGATGCAGGACTTTACCGGCGTTCCGGCCGTGGTGGACCTTGCCGCGATGCGCGATGGCATCAAGGCTCTGGGCGGTGATGCGCAAAAGATCAACCCGCTGAACCCGGTCGATCTGGTCATCGACCACTCGGTGATGATCGACGAGTTCGGCAACCCCCGCGCCTTCCAGCGCAACGTTGACCTGGAATATGAACGCAACCTTGAGCGCTATACCTTCCTGAAATGGGGGCAAAAGGCGTTCAACAACTTCCGCGTTGTGCCGCCCGGCACCGGTATCTGCCACCAGGTGAACCTGGAATATCTGGCCCAGACCGTCTGGACCGACACCGACCAGCAGGGCGCGAACGTCGCCTATCCCGATACTCTGGTCGGCACGGACAGCCACACGACCATGGTCAACGGCCTTGCCGTTCTGGGCTGGGGCGTCGGCGGGATCGAGGCCGAGGCCGCGATGCTGGGCCAGCCCATCTCGATGCTGATCCCCGAAGTCGTCGGCTTCAAGCTGACCGGCAGGATGATGGAAGGCACCACCGCCACCGACCTGGTGCTGAAAGTCGTGGCCATGCTGCGCAAGAAAGGCGTCGTCGGCAAATTCGTCGAATTCTACGGCGACGGCCTTGACCACCTGCCGCTGGCCGACCGTGCCACCATCGCCAACATGGCGCCCGAATATGGCGCGACCTGCGGTTTCTTCCCGATCGACAACGAAACGCTGCGCTACCTGCGCAATACGGGCCGTGACGAAGATCGTATCGCGCTGGTCGAGGCCTATGCCAAACAGAACGGTTTCTGGCGCGGTGCCGATTACGAGCCCATCTATACCGACACCCTGCATCTCGACATGGCCGACATCGTTCCGGCGATCTCGGGCCCGAAACGGCCGCAGGACTACACGCCGCTGAACCTTGCCGCACGCGCTTTCTACAAGACGGTTGCGGAATATCGCGGTGTGGACATGTCCGCCGCCGCCCAAGAGATGGTCGAAGAGGGCGGCGGGGTCATCACCAACGGCACGGATGTGCGCAAAACCGTGGCCGTCGAGGGTCAGGATTACACCATCCGCGACGGTTCGGTTGTAATCGCCGCCATCACCTCCTGCACCAACACCTCGAACCCCTATGTGATGATCGGTGCCGGTCTGGTCGCCCGCAAGGCGCGTGCGCTTGGCCTGACCCGCAAGCCCTGGGTTAAGACCTCGCTCGCACCGGGGTCGCAGGTTGTGGCCGAATATCTTGAAGCCGCCGGCCTGCAGGAGGATCTGGACGCCATCGGCTTCAACCTCGTGGGCTTTGGCTGCACCACCTGTATCGGCAACTCGGGGCCGCTGGGCGATCCGGCGATCTCGAAAGCGATCAACGACAACGATCTGGTCGCCACCGCCGTCCTGTCGGGCAACCGCAACTTTGAGGGCCGGATTTCGCCCGATGTGCGCGCCAACTATCTGGCTTCGCCGCCGCTGGTCGTCGCCTATGCCATCGCGGGTGATGTCAACATCAACCTGACCAAGGACCCGATCGGCCAGACCCCCGAGGGCAAGGATGTCTATCTGAAAGACATCTGGCCGACCACGCAGGAGGTTGCCGAACTGGTCGAGGCGACTGTGACCCGCGAGGCCTTCCAAAAGAAATATGCCGATGTGTTCAAGGGCGACGAGCGCTGGCAGGGCGTCGAGGTCACCGACAGCGAGACCTATGACTGGCCGCCGACCTCGACCTATATCCAGAACCCGCCCTATTTCCGCGGCATGTCGAAAGAGCCGGGCCAGATCACCAATATCGAGGGCGCGCGCGTCCTCGCGATCCTGGGCGATATGATCACGACCGACCACATCTCGCCCGCAGGTTCGTTCAAGCCCACCACCCCGGCCGGGGAATACCTGCTTGAGCGTCAGGTCCAGCCCAAGGATTTCAACAGCTACGGTTCGCGCCGCGGCAACCACGAAGTCATGATGCGCGGTACCTTTGCCAACATCCGCATCCGCAACGAGATGCTGGAGGGTGTCGAAGGCGGCTACACCAAAGGCCCTGATGGTCAGCAGACCTCGATCTTTGACGCCGCCATGGCCTATCAGGCCGAGGGTACGCCGCTGGTCGTCTTTGGTGGCGTGGAATACGGCGCCGGGTCGTCGCGCGACTGGGCGGCGAAAGGCACCAACCTGCTGGGCATCAAAGCGGTCATCGCTGAAAGCTTTGAGCGCATCCACCGCTCGAACCTCGTCGGCATGGGCGTCATCCCGCTGGAGTTCACCGAAGGTGAGAACCGCAAGACCCTGAACCTTAAGGGCGACGAGGTCATCACCATCGGCGGCCTGGAAGGCGACTTCAAACCGCTGTCGCTGGTTCCCTGCACCATCCGCTATGCCGATGGCAGCGAAAAGACCATCCAGCTGAAGGCCCGCGTCGATACCGAGGTCGAGATCGAATACCTCGAAAACGGCGGTGTGCTGCACTATGTGCTGCGCAACCTCGCCAAGTCCTGAGATCTGGACCCGGACAGATAACGAAAGGCCGCCCCCGGGCGGCCTTTTCTTTGTCCGGCCCGGGTTGCGTGCCCCCTATTCCTCGGCACAATACCACATGGCCCCACCGGCGGCGGCCGTTCCGATGACAAGCGAGCCGACCGCAACCGGGGATGTGGCAAGCCCCGCGGCCGCCGCGCCCGCCGCCTCAAGCGTGCCGACCATCTGCCCCGAGGTCGCGGCAAGAATCGTCGCGCCCGGTCGCTGCGTCACCGCATCATAACCGGCCACGGCCAGCGCATTGGCATTACGGAAAGTGGCCTGACGGGCCGAGTTTACCCGCTCGCACAGGGTCTTGCGGCATAGGGCGTTACCTTTGCGCGGCCCCTTTTGCGCGCCGATGTAGGTGTCATTTTCCTTGTCCCACAGCAGACAATAGCTGCCGTCATCACCCATCTCATTGCGCCGCAGGATCTCGCGCAGCGTGACATAGCCCGGACAGGTGATCCGCCCCCAGCCAGAAAAGTTCTTTTCCAGCCGGCCGACATTTTCATGAAACTCGGCATCGCGGACATAATTGATCTCGGTTTTTTCGCCCGCGATCGACGTGTCGCAGGTCCACAGCCGCTCTTCCTTGCCCGGTCGCTCTTGCGCCGCGCCCGCCGTCGTCACTCCCATCACCCCGACCATAGCCAGAATAAAAGAACGCATCCCTTGCCTCATGTCCTTTCTGCGCGCCGCTTTTCCCGAAAGCACCGCCGCACTGCAAGCCACTTGCTCAGACACAGGCCGGAATGTGAACGGCTGCGTTCATTTTGTCATCGCAGCAGCCCAAAAGCAAAAGGCCGCCCCGAAAGGAGCGGCCCCCGTAAAACTGCGATCCGGAAAGGATCAGTTTTTCGCGTAGAATTCGACGACCAGGTTCGGTTCCATCTGCACCGGATAGGGCACGTCGCCCAGAGCCGGAGTGCGAACGAAGGTCGCGGTCATCTTGTTGTGGTCCACTTCCAGATAGTCCGGAACATCACGCTCGGTCAGGCCAACGGCCTCCAGCACGATGGTCAGCTGACGCGAACGCTCGCGAACCGAGATCACGTCGCCTTCCTTGACGCGGTACGACGGGATGTTCACGCGGCGGCCGTTCACCTCGACATGGCCGTGGTTCACGAACTGACGGGCAGCAAAGACGGTCGGCACGAATTTGGCACGATAAACGACGGCGTCCAGACGGCGCTCCAGCAGGCCGATCAGGTTTTCACCGGTGTCGCCGCGCACACGCTCGGCTTCGGAATAGATGCGGCGGAACTGCTTTTCGGTCAGGTCGCCGTAATAGCCTTTGAGCTTCTGCTTGGCGCGCAGCTGGGTGCCGAAATCCGACAGTTTGCCCTTGCGGCGCTGGCCGTGCTGGCCCGGGCCGTATTCGCGCTTGTTAAGCGGCGACTTGGCGCGGCCCCAGATGTTTTCGCCCATGCGGCGGTCGATCTTGTACTTGGCAGCGGTGCGTTTGGTCATCGCTGATCTCCTTCGTGTTATCAGTTTCGAAGGGCGTTGTCCTTTGGCCAAGCATCTTGCGATCCAGGGCCCGACAGGGTTCCCCTTGCGGGGTCCACCAACACCAATGAAGCGGCGCTTATAGCCGCACTGTTGCCGGTGTCAAGCGCCCGGGCCCCTTGAGTGGCGGCAAGCTTGTACTTAAATGAATGGCAGCGAACAAGGAATGTGCGATGTTCTCGATCCCCGGCAAATCCCCCGTGACCATCACCCCGGCGGCTGAACGCCAGATTGCCCGGCTTATGGCCCAGAAATCGGCCCGCGGCCTGAGGATCGGGCTGAAAAAGGGCGGCTGCGCAGGCATGGAATACACCATGGAACTGGCCGAGAACGCTTCGCCCGGCGATGAGGTTGTTGAACAGGGCGAAGCGCGGGTCATGATCGCGCCCACCGCACAGATGTTCCTGTTCGGAACCGAGATCGACTATGAAACCAGCCTGCTCGAATCCGGCTTCAAGTTTCGTAACCCGAATGTCACCGACAGTTGCGGCTGTGGCGAATCGGTAAGCTTCGCCCCGCTCGAAGGTTCGCGGGCGAAAGCCTAGACCTTTCGCCGCAGGTTCGTGTTCCGTACCCTCCTGCCGTCTTGATCGCGCGACGCGCGCGGCCTAATCCCCTGTCGGAAGCTGATAAGGGAGAGAGGCTGATGGCCCCGCGCAAACTTGCCGCCGGAAACTGGAAAATGAACGGAACCCTGGCCTCGCTGGCCGAGATCGACCAGCTGCTGGCCGATCACCCCCGGCCGGGCTGCGATGTGCTGATCTGCCCGCCCGCGACACTGGTCCATGCGCTGGCAGGCCGCGTTGAGGGCAAGATCGCGGTCGGCGGTCAGGACTGCCACGCCAAGACCTCGGGCGCCCATACCGGCGACATCGCCGCAGCCCAGCTGAGGGACGCGGGCGCAAGCCATGTCATTCTTGGCCATTCCGAGCGGCGCACCGATCATGGCGAAGCCGACGCTGATGTCGCGGCGAAATCCGTCGCAGCCTATGAGGCCGGGCTTGTCGCGGTGATCTGCGTCGGTGAGACCGAGGCACAGCGTGACGCGGGCGAGACGCTGGATGTAATCTCGACCCAGCTTGCAGGCTCGATCCCCGAGGGTGCGACGGCCGCCAATACTGTTATCGCTTATGAACCGGTCTGGGCCATCGGCACCGGCCGCACCCCGACCAGCGAGCAGATCGCCGAGGTCCACGCCCTGATACGCGACCGCCTTGCCGCCCGCTTTGCCGACGGGGCCGATTTTGCGCTGCTCTATGGCGGCTCGGTCAAACCCGGAAACGCGGCCGAGATCTTTGCCATTCCCCATGTGAACGGTGCTCTGGTCGGCGGCGCCAGCCTCAGGGCGGCCGATTTCGGCCCGATCATCTCGGCACTTTCCGCAGCGTAATTCGCCAGACAGGAACGCCATTCCATCCGGCAGCCCCGGTTTGGAATGGCGTTACCCTTTTCGGGGGTCCCTGCCCCTTGCCAACCCGGCCGTGTCGGGCATAGGTCTCGCCTGACATTCAAGGCAGGGGCAATGACAGAGCCGGCAATTTCCTTTCAGGGCGTGACGCGCCGCTATCCGCAAAAGGGCGATAGCGAAGTGGTGGCCCTGCACGACATCTGGCTGGACGTACCGAAAGGCGCAATCACCGGCATCATCGGCCGTTCCGGGGCCGGGAAATCGACGCTGTTGCGCATGGTGAATGGGCTTGAGCGCCCCAGCACCGGCAAGGTGATCGTGAACGACCACGATGTAGGCGCGGCCTCGACCGCCAGCCTGCGCCGCATCCGGCGCGAGGTTGGCATGATCTTTCAGCACTTCAACCTGCTCGCCAGCCGTACTGTGGCCGAGAACATCGCCCTGCCGCTGGAGATCGCGGGCGAGGACAGCGGTAAGATCGCCCCCCGCGTCACCGAGCTGATCGAGCGCGTCGGCCTGACCGAGCAGGCCGACCGTTATCCGGCCGAACTTTCGGGCGGGCAGAAACAGCGGGTCGGGATCGCCCGGGCGCTTGCGACCGGGCCGCGCGTCCTGTTGTCGGACGAGGCGACCTCGGCGCTGGACCCTGACACGACGCGGCAGGTGCTTGAGCTGCTGCACAGCATCAACCGTGAACTGGGTCTGACCATCCTGCTTATCACCCATGAAATGGCGGTGGTGCGCGATATCTGCACTCAGGTCGCGGTGATCGAGGCCGGCCGCATCGTCGAGGCCGGAGATACCTATGAGGTCTTTTCGAAACCTGCTCATCCGACCACGCGCTCGTTCCTGACCGGTGTAACGGGCGTAGCGGTACCGCAGTTTGTCGCCCATCGCATGCAAGAGACCCCGCCCTCTCCGACAGCCGAAGCGGTGGTCCAGATCACCTTTATCGGCAACCATGCCACTGACCCGATGCTGGCGCGGCTGACCTCAGAGCGGGGCGTCAGCGTCAACATCCTTGCCGGAGCCATCGAAGAGATCGGGACCAAACCCTTTGGCAGCCTGATCGTTGCCCTGCCTGCCCCGCGGCTGGAGGAATCGCGCCGCTTTCTGGAAGAACACGGCCTGCTGACCGAGGTGCTTGGCTATGTCGGCTAACCTGATCCCCATTCTGTGGCAGGCAACGCTGCAGACGCTTTACATGGTGACCACGTCCACGCTGATCGGCACGCTGATCGGCCTGCCGCTGGGGGTGTTTCTGGCCACCTCGCGCCGGGGCGAGTTGCTGTCTGCGCCATGGCTGAACTCTCTGCTGGGGCTGATCGTCAACGCCGCACGCTCAACCCCCTTTATCATCCTGGTGGTGGCGATCACTCCGCTGACGCAATTGATCGCCGGCACTTCAATCGGCACCACTGCCTCCATCGTGCCGCTGACCATTGCCGCCGCGCCTTTTATCGCCCGCCTGATCGAGACCGCCATCCGCGAAATCGATGCCGGCCTGATCGAGGCCGCGCGCGCCATGGGCGCAACCCCGGTCCAGATCATTCGCAAGGTCCTGATCCCCGAGGCACTGCCCGGCATCATCCTGGGGCTTACCCTCGCCGTGGTCAGCCTGATTGGCTATTCGGCCATGGTCGGCGCGGTCGGCGGCAAAGGTCTGGGCGATCTGGGCATCCGCTACGGCTATCAGCGTTTCATGCCCGAGGTGATGCTGACCGTCGTGATCATCCTGATCGTGCTGGTGCAACTGGTGCAATCCGTCGGCGAATGGATCGCCTCCCGTTTCGACAAACGTGCCCCCCGCAACCGGGGCCGATAACCTGAAAGGACATCCAATGCGCATTTTCCGCCTTGCCGCCCTGACTTCGGCGCTGGCCCTTTCGGCCGCCATGGCCGTGGCCGAAGAAATCAAGGTCGGCGTTTCCCCCGGCGAACATGGCGAGATCATGGAAGAGGTCGCCAAGATCGCCGAGGCCAAGGGCCTGACCATCGACATCATCGAATTCACCGATTACGTCGTGCCGAACCAGGCGCTGGCCGATGGCGATCTGCAGGCCAACAGCTTCCAGCACCAGCCCTATCTGGACAACCAGATCAAGGACCGCGGCTTTGATCTGGTCGCGATCGGCAAGACCATCACCACCCCGATGGGCGCCTATTCCGAAAAGCTGAAGTCGCTGGACGAGCTGGCCGAAGGCGCGCAGGTCGCGATCCCGAACGACCCGACCAACGGCGGTCGCGCATTGCTGCTTTTGCAGGACAAGGGCGTGATCAAACTGGCCGACGGTACTGGCCTGACCCCCTCGCCTCTGGACGTGACCGAGAACCCCAAGAACCTGAAGTTCATGGAGCTTGACGCCGCCCAACTGCCCCGCGCGCTGGCCGATGTCGAGATCGCCATCATCAACACCAACTATGCACTGGACGCCGGGCTGAACCCCAATGAGGACGCCATCGCCATGGAAAAGGCGGACAGCCCCTATGCCAACATCATCGTGGTCCGCAAAGGCGATGAAGAAGCGCCCTGGGCCAAGCAACTGGTCGAAGCCTATCACGACCCGGCGGTGAAGAAATTCATCGAAGAGAGATATCAGGGCGCGGTGATCCCGGCCTGGTAAGGTAGTCGCCCTCTGCAAACCAGCAGGGACAGGGCCCCGATCAGAAAATGCCCCGCCGTTCTGGCGGGGCATTTTTCATTCGGGCTTCATGCTGCCAGTACGGCGCAAGCGGTCGTGCCAGCTGAGTGCCTCTTCGATCACATGGGGGGTATGACCACCGCGCGCCAGCGCCCGGGCGTAATAGTCCTCAAGCCCGTCGCGCCATTCGGGGGCCACGCAGTTTTGCAGGATCACCCGCGCCCGTTCACGCGGTGCAAGGCCGCGCAGATCCGCAAGCCCCTGCTCGGTCACCAGAATATCCACATCATGTTCGCTATGATCGACATGCGAGACCATGGGCACCACAGATGAGACATTCCCGCCCCTGGCCGTCGATTTGGTGACAAAGACCGACAGGAAAGCGTTGCGCGCGAAATCGCCCGAGCCACCGATGCCATTCATCATTTGCGTCCCCATTACATGGGTCGAGTTCACGTTGCCATAAATGTCGAACTCAAGCGCGGTATTGATGCAAATCAGGCCAAGGCGGCGGACGACCTCGGGGTGGTTCGAAATCTCTTGCGGGCGCAACACCAACCGGGGTTTGAATTCATGGAAGCGCCCCATCACGTCACGGTATTTCGGCGCAGACAATGTGATCGACGATCCCGAGGCAAAAACCATCTTGCCCGCATCCATCAGGTCAAAGGTCGAGTCCTGCAAGACCTCGCTATACATCGTCAGATCATGGAACGGGCTGTCGATGAACCCATGCAGGACCGCATTCGCGATTGTCCCAATACCAGCCTGCAACGGATGCAGGTGGCCAGGCAGCCGGGATTGCGCGACCTCGTTTTTCAGAAATTCGGTCAGGTGACCGGCGATGGCGCGCGTCTCGTCATCCGGGTCATGTATGGTCGAAGAGGAGTCAAGCTTGGTCGAAATCACGATGGCCGCGATACGGTCGGACGGCACCGGGATGAAGGGAAATCCGACACGGCTTTCGGGCGTCACGACCGGAATCGGGGTGCGGCTGGGCCGGTAGGTCGGGATATAGATGTCATGCAGCCCCTCCAGCGCCTCGGACTGGCTAAGGTTGATCTCGACGATCACCTTTTCAGCAAGCAAGGCGAAACTGGCCGAGTTCCCGACCGAAGTGGTGGGCACGATGCCACCGCTTTCGGTAATCGCGACGGCCTCGACAATGGCGATATCGACCGGGGGCAACTGACAGGTACGCAGCTGCTCGACCGTTTCCGAGAGGTGCTGATCAACATACATGACCTCACCGGTATTGATCGCGCGGCGCAGACCCGGGTCGGACATAAAGGGAATGCGGCGGGACAGGACTTTTGCCTCGGCCAGCGTCTTGTCCAGGTCATTGCCAAGCGACGCACCGGTCATCAGCGTCACTTTCAGCGGCTCGGCCTTGGCGCGTTCGGCCAGCGCCATGGGCACAGCCTTAGCCTCGCCCGCGCGGGTAAAGCCCGACATGCCCAGCACCATTCCGTCACGGATCAGGCTTGCCGCCTGTTCGGCACTGACCACGCGGTCCAGCAGCCCCTTGTGACGAATGCGGCCAAGATAGTCCTGGGTCATGACAGCCTCCCTGATCGTGACGGGATGATTAGGGACAAAGCGCGACAGTGACAAATCAATCCAGCCATGCATGCAAGGAAAGGCCGGCCCAAGGGCCGGCCTGTGCAGGATCGTTTCGCCTGTAGATCAGCGGCGACGGCCCAGCGACCACACCCCATCACCCAGCAGCGACAGCGCGACCATGGTGATGGCCCAAAGCACCGGATATTCCCAGCCACCACCCGGGTTGCTGAACGAGAAACCGGCCGAGCCATGACCGAACCACGCCGCGCCAAGCAGCAGGGCAGCCATCACCAGCGCGATGATGCGGGTGAAGATACCGCCGATCAGCGCCAGACCACCCAGAATCTCGGCCAGCATGGTCAGATAGCCAAGCAGGCCCGGCAGGCCGATCGATTCAAAATAGCCGGCGGTGCCCGCGGGGGTGAAAACGAACAGCTTGGTCAACCCGTGAACCAGAAACCAGACCCCGGTCGAGACCCGCAGGATGAAAGCGGCAATGTCGGCGTTGCGCTCGGCCGTGGCCGCGCCGCCGTGGATAAAGTCGGTCATTTTTGCGTTTCCTTGGATACGTTCCTTGCTGCCCAGATAGCATCTGGAAATTGTCGCAAAAACGGCCATATTTATGGAAACATTATCGCCACAGCGGGGACACATATGGACAAGATCGACGGCATCCGTGCCTTTGTCGCGGTGGTCGATGCCGGTTCATTCACCCGGGCGGGGGCGCGGCTGGGGATTTCGAACAAGCTGGTCAGCAAATATGTCGCCGCGCTGGAGGGGCAGCAGGGGGTGACGCTGCTTAACCGCACCACGCGATCACTGTCGCTGACCCCGGCCGGAGAGCGCTATCTGGCCGCAGCCCGCCGCGTGCTTGCCGCCGTCGAGGAGCTGGACGGACAGGCCAGCGCCGAGGAAGGGGCGCTGACCGGCCGGCTGCGCGTGACCGCTCCGGTCACCTTTGGCGAGATGTTCGTGACCGTGCTGACCCGCGATTTTACCCACGCCCATCCGGCGTTGAATATCGACCTGCATCTAAGTGATCGTTACGTCGATCTGGCAGCCGAAGGGTTTGATCTGGCGCTGCGTATCGGGCAATTGCCTGACTCCAGCCTGATCTCGCGCCGCGTCGGTCAGGCCGAGGCATGGGTGGTCGCCAGTCCCGCCTATCTGGCCAGCCGCCCGCGCCCAACCCACCCCGAGGCGCTGCGCGATCATGTCTGTATCCGGGACAGCAATGCCCAGAACCCCGGGCGTGCCGCCTTTCTGGTCGAAGGCAAGGTGATCAGTGTCCCCCTGCCCGGTCAGATCACTGTAAACAGCGCGCAGGCAGTGCGCGAGCTGGTGTTGACAGGTGAGGGGATCGCGCTGATCCCCAGCTTTGTCGTGGCGCATGACGTGGCCGAAGGGCGGCTTGAACGGCTGATGGCCGATTATCAGCGCCCCCGGCTGGATATTCAGGCGCTTTACCTGCCACAGCCTTTTATGCCACCACGGCTGTCAGCCTATCTGGAGCATCTGCGGGCAAAACTTACGCCCCTGCTGAAAGCACCGCCCCCGGATTCATGATCCCCAAGGGGTCTAGCGTCGCCTTGATCGCCCGCATCGCGGCAAGCCGCACCGGATCGCCCCAACGTTCCAGATCGCTGACCTTGAGCCGCCCGACGCCATGTTCGGCCGAGAATGAGCCCCCCCGATCCACCACCATCTGATGAACGCGCTGCGACAGGGCCTTGCGCCGGTCGTCGTAATCGGCGCGGCTGCGGCCCGGCGCGGGGAAAAGATTATAATGCAGGTTGCCGTCACCAAGATGGCCAAAGCAGTTGATCCGCAGCCCCTCATCCGCAAGGGCCTCGCCAGCATTGCGAATGAAACCGGCGACTTCGGACAGGGGCAGGCTGATGTCGTGGCTGGCGACCGCGCCGATACGGCGGTTCGCCTCGGGGATATGTTCGCGCAGATGCCAAAAGCCCGCCGCCTGAGCGCCAGACTGCGCAATCACCCCATCGGTGACCAAACCGCGCTCCATCGCGTCGACCAGCAAAGCCTCAAGCGCCGCTTCAGGGGCAAGGCCTTCGGGCAGGCCAACCTCGATCAGCACTGACCATTCAGCGCCCGGCAGGGGCTGGCGGATCTCTGGCAGAACCTCGGCCAGAAAGGCCAGCCCCTGCCCGCCGATCAGTTCAAAGGCGGTCACACCCCCGGCCATGCGCCCCTCGGCCAGCGACAAAAGCGTCAGCGCCGCCTCGGGTGACGGGACCTGCAGCATCGCCGTGCCGATCCCCGGCGGCGGCACCACCAGCCTCAGACTGGCTGCGGTAATGATGCCCAGCGTCCCCTCGGCCCCGATCAGAAGGTCGCGGATATCGTAACCGGTGTTATCCTTGCGCAGCCGCTTCAGATCACGGACGATCGAGCCATCGGGCAGCACCGCCTCGATCCCCAGGCACAGCGCGCGCGCCGTGCCGTAGCGCAGCGCAGTAACGCCCCCCGCATTGGTCGCAAGGCAGCCGCCAATCGCCGCCGTACCCTGACTGGCAAGCGATAGCGGGAAAAGCCGTCCTGCTGCCTCAGCCGCGTCGCGCACGGCTTGCAGGGTCATGCCTGCTTCGGCCACCAGCACATTTTCTTCGGGAAACACCGCCCGCAGCGCCGTCATCCGCTCAAGCGACAGGATCAGCGGTGGCGGTGCATCGGGCATGACCTGCCCCCCGACAAGGCCGGTGCCGCCACCGCGCGGGACAATGGCAACGCGGGCCTCGGCACAGGCGCGAACAATAGCAGCAACCTCAGCGGTGTTGCGGGGCGCGGCAACCAGACCGGCCTGGCCTTGCCAGCGGCCGCGCGGCTCTTCCAGATAGGCAGGTGTCACCTCGCGCAGGACGCCTTCGGGCAGGCAGGCGGCCAAAGCTTCATCAGCGGGGTTCAGCATCAGCGCACCTCGGTCTTGCCGCGCCGGTCGTGGCGCAGGTTGGCGTAAAGCACGTGATTGCGCCAACGCCCGTTGATCTGCAGATAGCTTTGCGCAACGCCCTCATACTTAAAGCCCGAACGCTCCAGCACCCCGCGAGAGGGCGAGTTCTCGGGCAGGCAAGCGGCCTCGATACGGCTAAGATCCATCTCGCCAAATGCGTAGCGCACGACCGCGCCAATCGCCTCAAGCATATAGCCCTGCCGGGCAAAGGGCTGGCCGATCCAATAGCCGATGGCCGCTGATTGCGCCGGTCCACGACGGATATTGTCCAGCGTGATCGCACCCAAAAGCGTCCCGTCCCTGCGGATCAGGAAGAGTGGCAGCGCCGAGCCGTTGCGGCTGGCCCGCTGCGCCCAATAGACGCGATTGGTAAAGCTGCGCTTGCTAAGATGATCAGGCGCCCAGACCGGCTCCCACGGGGTGAGAAAGGCACGGCTTTCGACGCGCAGCGCCACCCAAGGTCCGAAATCGGCATGCGCCGGCAGGCGCAGCACCATCCGCTCGGTTTCCAGACGCGGCGGACGGCGGCGCGAGAACATCAGGCGGCGAGCCTTTCTGCCAGCACCTCGCGCGACGGCGCAGCCGAGACGGGGCCGTAAAGCGCAAGCGCCGGGCGTGCATGGGTGATCAGCCGCTCGGCATGGGCGCGGATATCGCCCACCGTCACGGCATCAATCCGCTCGGCCACCTCGGCCGGATCGGGCACCCTGCCCCAGATCGCCAGGGAACGCGCCATCCGCTCGGCCTGACCGGTCGGGCTTTCAAGCCCCATCAGCAACCCGGCTTTCAGCTGGGCGCGCGCCCGCGCAACCTCGGCGGCGGTCATATCCTCGGCCGAACGCTTTAACTCATCGACGGTCAGTTCTGCCAGATCGGCTATCTGCTCGCCCGAGGTGCCGGCATAGATCGTGACCATGCCGGTGTCGTCATGGAAACCGGACTGGGCAAAGATCGAATAGCAAAGCCCACGCTCTTCGCGCAGTTTCTGGAACAGGCGCGAGGACATTCCGCCCCCAAGCACCGAAGTCCAGATTTGCGCAGCATAGAAATCGGCCGCCTGATAGCCCGGTCCCTCAAAGGCCAGCGCGAAATGGGCCTGCTCCAGGTCACGCACACGCCGCGCCTCGGCACCTTGCCAGCGGGCGGGTTCGCGCTGGGTCAGGGCGCGGCTCGGCAGATGGCCAAAAATCGCCTCGACCTGACGTAAGATACGGTCATGATCCACCGCACCTGCAGCGGCGACGATCATCCGTTCAGGCCCGTAGTGTTCGCCAATAAAGCCCGACAGATCCTCACGGCCAAAATGGCTGACGCGTTCGGCCGGACCAAGGATGGTGCGCCCCATGGGCTGGTCTGGATAGGCCGCCTCTTGCAGCCAGTCAAAGATCACATCATCGGGCGTGTCGAGCGACTGGCCGATCTCTTGCAGGATCACGCCCCGCTCAACCTCGATCTCGCGCTGGTCAAAGACCGGGTTCAGCACGATGTCCGAGATGACATCCAGCGCCAGTTCGACATCCCCTGCCAATACGCGCGCGTAATAAGAGGTGACGTCGCGCGAGGTATAGGCGTTGATATAACCGCCCACGTTTTCGATCGACTCGACGATCTCCAAGGCGCTGCGGCGGGCCGTGCCCTTGAACGCCATATGTTCAAGGAAATGGGCAATGCCGTTCTGTTCGGCCCGCTCATCCCGGCAGCCTGCGTTGACCCAGATACCGATGGCGGCAGAGTGCAGCCCCGGCATATTGCGGCTTACGACACGCAGACCGTTCGGCAGAGTGCTGATGCGGATTTGGTTCACGCTGTTCTCCGTTCAAGAATCAGCGATTTAATCGCCTCGGCGTCGTTTGCAATACGCGTGATGCGTTCGTCGCGTTTAAAGAGGTCGGCCATACGCGACGGCAGGGGCGGCCGGATGCCGGTCGCGGCCTCAACCGCATCGGGGAATTTCGCCGGATGCGCGGTCGAAAGACTGACCATCGGCACACCCGCGCGCAGATGTGCACGCGCCACCTTCACCGCAACCGCAGTATGGGGGCAGATCACCTCGCCGGTTTCCTCGCGGATGGTGGCTATCATCGCCGTAGTCTCGGCCTCGGAAACGCGGCCCGAGATATAGGTTTCACGCAGCGCCTCAAGCGCACCTTGGCTGATGGTGAAACCGCCGGATTTCAGCTCTTCCATCAGGGCCGAAAGGGCATTGCCGTCGCGGCCATAGGCCAGCCACAGCGCACGTTCAAAGTTCGAACTGACCTGAATATCCATCGACGGACTGATCGAAGGCTCGACGGTGCCGACACGATATTCCCCACTGGTCAGCGCACGATGCAGAATGTCGTTCTGATTGGTGGCGATCACCAGCTTGCCAATCGGCAGCCCCATAGCCCGGGCGATAGAGCCCGCGAAAATGTCGCCGAAATTCCCGGTCGGTACGGTGAAATCCACCGCCCGTGCCGGTGCGCCAAGGCTGACAGCGGCAGCGAAGTAATAGACGATCTGCGCCAGCACCCGCGCCCAGTTGATCGAGTTCACACCCGCAAGGCCCACCGTGTCGCGGAACTCGTGGTCATTGAACAGATCCTTCAGCCGCGCCTGACAGTCGTCAAACGTGCCCTCTACCGCCAGTGCATGGACATTGGCATCCGCAGGGGTCGACATCTGACGGCGCTGCACCTCGCTGACCCGGCCATGCGGGTACATGATGAACACATCGACATTCGAAAGCCCCCGGAACGCCTCGATCGCGGCCGAGCCGGTATCGCCCGAAGTCGCACCAAGAATGGTGATCCTCTGCCCGGAATGCGCCAGTGCCAGCTGGAAAAGCTGGCCGATCAGCTGCATCGCAAAGTCCTTGAAGGCCAGGGTCGGACCGTGGAACAGCTCCAGCAGGTGATGGCCGGGCGCAAGCTGAACCAGCGGGGCGCGGGCGATATGGTCAAACCCCTGATAGGCGCGGGCGATGGCATCGCGCAGGTCGGCGTCGCTGAAACTGTCACCGACAAAGGGGGTGATGACGCGCCGGGCAACCTCTTCATAGGGCAGGCCTTCGAGGCTGGCGATCTCTTCTGCCGAGAAGGTCGGGATGGTCTCGGGCAGATACAACCCTCCGTCCCGGGCCAGACCGGTCATCATCGCCTGCTCGAAGTCCAAGACCGGAGCCCGCCCCCGGGTCGAAACGTAACGCATCGCGTCCCCCTAGAATTTCCGCTGCCTGATACGCCAGATCAGCGCCACTGTCATCCCTGCCCAGACCGCGGCAATCATGAACCATTGCATCGCATAGCTCAGGTGATTGTTCGGAATGCCCGCGACCGCGACCGGAATCGGCTGAACGCCCTGATCGTCCCCCCGCGTCTCGGACGCCACGACAAGGACCGGTTCGGTCCCAAGCTTGGCAGCCATGGCGGGGACATCGCGGGCAAACCAGATATTTTCGTCAAGGTTTGGTTCGGGCGTGGCACTGCCTTTTTCCTCGGGCCAGTGCAGATTGCCTGCCACCTCCAGCCGCACGGGCGGGCGCGGATCGCGGCGATGGTCCTGATCAACAAAGCCGCGATCCAGCAGGATCCGCCGGCCATCATCGGTGACAAAGCCCGAAATAACCTGATAGCCGCCGCCCAGCTCGCGGGTACCGGACAGAACGTCAATCTCTTCGCCAGTCGTTTCGCCCGAAACCAGCACAGGCAGGTATTTCATCGAGGGATCAATCGCCTCCGGCAACGGCACAGGCGCACCCCCGATGCGGGCCTCGATTTCGCTCAGCAATCCCTGTTTCCACTCAAGGCGATGCAGTTGCCAAACACCCAGCGAGATCAGGATGGCACAGCCGATCACGCCGATGATCAGCGGGAACAGATAGCGGCGCATGGCGGGCCTCCAATGCAAACGGCGCGGGAACTTTTGCCCCGCGCCGTGAAGATGTCTCAGGGTATCAGCGGCCCCAGATGTAGATCACGACAAAGAGGAACAGCCAGACCACGTCGACAAAGTGCCAGTACCAGGCAGCGGCCTCGAACCCGACGTGCTGCTGCTGGGTCATCTGGCCGCGCAGCAGCCGGATCAGGCAGACAAACAGGAAGATCGTGCCGATGATGACGTGAGCACCGTGAAAGCCGGTCGCCATGAAAAAGGCACCAGCATACACGGTGTCGGCCATACCAAAGGCAGCGTGGCTGTATTCATAAGCCTGCAGGCCGGTAAAGCAGACGCCAAGGATCACCGCGACGATCAGACCGTTGATCGTGGTCTTGCGGTCGCCGTCATGGACAAACGCATGGTGGGCCCAGGTCACTGCAACACCTGACAGCAGCAGGATCAGCGTGTTGATCAGCGGCAGGTGCCAGGGATCAAAGGTGGTGATACCTTCCGGTGGCCAGACGCCATCCTTCAGCGGGCTGTCCGGTCCCATCGGATACAGGGCATTTTTGATAAAGGCCCAGAACCAGGCGACGAAGAACATCACCTCGGACATGATGAAAAGGATAAAGCCGTATTGCAGGCCGATGCGCACGACCGGGGTATGTTCGCCCGACTCGCCCTCGCGCACGACGTCAGACCACCAGCCGAACATGACGTAAAGCACGGCCGCCAGACCGATCAGGAAGAGCCACGGCCCCCCGCTTTTCATCCACATCACGGCGCCGCTCAGCATCACGAAGGCGCCGACAGCACCAAGGAGGGGCCAGATGGATGGCGGCAGGATCTGATAATCGTGGTTCTTTACATGGGCCATGGCTGCGTTCCCGGCTGTTGCTGGTTCGTGTTGCTCAGTTTACGGTCGGTTCCGTCTCGTGGTCCAGCGCCGCTTGCTGCGGTGCCGGAGGACCGGTCCGGTGGAAGGTGTAGGACAGGGTGATGTCGCGGATGCGTCCCGCATCGCGGTCATTGACCAGATCAGCGTCAACAAAGAAGCTGACCGGCATCTCGACCCGCTCACCCGGCTGCAAGGTCTGCTCGGTAAAGCAGAAGCAGTCAATCTTGTTAAAGAAATAGCCCGCGGCATCCGGCGCAACGTTATAGCTCGCCGTCCCGGTAATGGGCTCGTCGGTGTTGTTGACCGCCTCGTAGAAGGCCAGAGCATTCTCGCCTATGCGCAGCTCCATTTCGCGCTGCATCGGGCGGAACGTCCAGCCAAGGTTCGGGTCCACGTTGGCATCAAAGCGCACGCGGATCTTTTCCTCAAGCACAGTATCCGAAGCGGCCTCGGCAACGTTGGTCGTGCCGGCAAAGCCTGTTACCCGGCAGAACCAGGAATAAAACGGCACCGCCGCCCAGGACAGCGCGCCCATCAGCACCGCAACCCCCAAAAGGATCGCGACCGTGCGCCCGTTTGACCGTTTTTCCTGCCCGCTCATGGCTGACCTCCTGCGGCTGCGTCCGGCCCGCCGGCTGCGGCCGGAGTTCCGGGCGCGGCCACCGGGCCTGCGTTCGGCGCTGGCGGGTTCGGGTCCCGGGGCAGCATCGAAGCGCGCGGACGGTGATCGTAGCCTTGCATCATATCGCCCTGGGTAATTTTGACCACCGACAGGCCAAAAACCAGTACGACAAAGGCCAGAAGCACCACCAGCAGACCGATGTTGCGGCTGCGACGGCGCCTGTGCAATTCGTGTTCAACCCGCTGCAGCATCACCATCCCCCGACCCAATGTTGCAAAAGAAGCGCGAGGAAATGCAGGAAAGTGTAATAGAGTGAAAGCCGGAAATAGCGCTTTTCGACACGATAGCCGTCGGCCTGCGCCTGCTCTTCGTCACGGCACAGGATACGCCATCCACCAAGGATAAAGAGCGCGTTCAGCACCACCGACACCGCCAGATAAAGCGGCCCGCCGACCGAGGTGAACCCCAGCCAGATCGCGAACGGCGCCAGCACCAGCGTATAGGCAAAGATGTGGCGGCGCGTGACCTTGCGGCCATGGGTCACCGTCAGCATCGGCACGCCGGCCTTGGAATAGTCGTCATTCATAAAGAGCGCCAGCGCCCAGAAATGCGGCGGCGTCCAAAAGAAGATCAGTGCAAACATCAGCAGCGATTCGATGCTGATGCCCCCGGTTGCGCAGGCCCAGCCGATCATCGGAGGGAAAGCCCCCGCCGCGCCACCAATGACGATGTTCTGCGGGGTCGAGCGTTTCAGCCAGATCGTATAGATCACCGCATAGAAAAAGATGGTGAAGGCCAGAAAGCCCGCTGCAAACCAGTTTGCGGCCAGACCCAGCATCATCACCGAAAGGCCCGACAGCGCGATGCCAAGACCCAGCGCCTCTTGCGGGGTGACCCGGCCTGCGGGCACAGGACGGCCCGCAGTCCGGCGCATCACGGCGTCGATATCGGCGTCATACCACATATTGAGGGCGCCCGAGGCCCCGCCCCCCAGCGCGATGAACAGCACCGCGCAGAAAGCGACGAACGGGTTGACCGGCTGCGGTGCGATCCACAGCCCGACAAAGGCCGTGAACACCACCAGCGACATGACACGCGGCTTCAGCAGCGCAACATAATCGCCAAAGCCCGCGTCGGCCGGCCCCTCATATGCGTTGATATTGGCCACGGCCCGACCTTATTCGGCCGAAGCCAGCTGAATCGGGCTGGCCGGCAGGTAATCCGAAGCGTCGGCGGCGAATTCTTCTTTCGCGCCAGCAAGCCAGGCGTCGTATTTCTCCTGGCTGACTGCCTTCACGACGATGGGCATATAGGCATGGTTGATGCCGCAAAGTTCTGAGCACTGACCGAAATAGACGCCTTCTTTGTCGACTTCGAACCACAGCTGCGCGATACGGCCCGGAACGGCGTCCTGCTTTACGGCAAAGGCCGGAATGGTCCAGCTGTGAATCACGTCGGTTGCGGTGACCTGCACCAGAACCTTCTTGCCGACCGGCACAACCACCGGGTTGTCGGTAGCCAGAAGATATTCGTCTTCAGAGTAGCCAGCGTCGGCCAGCGCGTCTTTTTCCAGCAGCAGCGCATCAAAAGCTACGCCGTCATTCGGATATTCATAAGACCAGTACCACTGGTGCCCGATCGCCTTGATCACCAGATCGGGGTCATTCGGCATCTCTTGGCTGCGAAACAGGATCGGCAGCGAATAAGCGCCAATCGCAACCAGGATCAGCACCGGAACCAGCGTCCAGATCACCTCGACCGGAGTGTTATGCGTAAAGCGCGCAGGTACCGGATTCATCCGACGGTTGAAGCGAACGATGCAGTACAGCAGCAAAAGGCAGACAAACACCGTCACGGCCGCGATGATGTAAAGCACAAAATGATCCAGCCACTGCTGGTCATGCGCCAGCGGGCTCGAAGCCGGCTGGAAGCCCATCGCGCCGTTCACCGGCTTGCCGATTACGGGCAGTTCGCCCAGCACTTCTTGCGCCATGGCCGGAACGGCCGTCATCGTCGCAACTCCAAGGCCCGTCACCGCCGCCCGCGCGCGGCACATCGTCGCAATTGCCATCATCCCATCCCGTTGCCTATCATGCCGCCGGCAGGCCATGGGTCTCATAGCCGCCGACATATCGGTGCTGCACCACAACCATATCTTCCCTCGGCGGGCAAGCCATACCTATCGACTTCCGACCAAAAAACCCCTAGGCCGGGCTTCCAGGCAAGGACAGGTTTCATGGCAGACGCTTCGTTTTCCCCCTTTCAGACGCATCTGGATCAGGATCGCGCCCTGCGTGTACTGCGCGATGCCTTGGCCGGTGCCGATGATGGCGAGCTTTTCCTTGAGCGGTCACGTTCCGAGGCACTGGTCTATGATGATGGCCGGCTGCGCACCGCAAGCTATGACGCCGAACAGGGCTTTGGCCTGCGCGCCGTGCGCGGTGATGTAACCGGTTATGCCCATTCGACGGAAATCAATGAAATCGCACTGAAAAAAGCGGCCGAGACGGTGCGCCTGGCGGTCGGCTCTGGCGGGGGCTCTCTTGCCCTGCCGCCCGGGGGTGAGATCCGGCCGCTTTATGCTGCCATCGACCCGGCCGAGGACGTGCCCTTTGCTTCCCGCGTCGCCCTTTTGCGCGAAATTGATGCCTTTGCACGTGGGCTGGACCCGCGCGTGGTGCAGGTTTCGGCCAGCATTGCGACCTCGGTGCAAGAGGTGGCCATCCTGCGCCCCGAAGGTGGGCTTGCCACCGATACCCGACCGATGGCTCGGCTGAATGTCTCGGTCATCGTCGAATCGAACGCGCGGCGCGAGTCGGGAACGGCGGGGGGCGGGGGGCGTATCGGACTTGCCGGCCTTGTCGCGCCCGAACACTGGCAGGGGCTGGTGCGCGAGGCGCTGCGGATCGCACTGGTCAATCTACGTTCGATCCCCGCGCCCGCGGGCGTAATGGATGTGGTGCTTGGCCCCGGCTGGCCGGGCATCCTGCTGCACGAGGCCGTAGGGCACGGACTTGAAGGTGATTTCAACCGCAAGGGGCATTCGGCCTTTGCAGGGCTGATGGGTCAGCGCATCGCTGCGCCAGGGGTTACGGTTGTTGATGACGGCACTATTCCTGACCGCCGCGGCTCGATCTCTGTCGATGACGAGGGCACGCCCCCCGGCCGCAACGTTCTGATCGAGGACGGGATTCTGGTCGGCTATATGCAGGACCGCCAGAACGCCCGTCTGATGGGCGTCTCGCCGACCGGCAACGGCCGCCGCCAGAGCTATGCCCATGCACCGATGCCGCGCATGACCAATACTTTCATGCTGGCAGGAAGCGAGGATCCGGCCTCGATTCTTGCGGGGCTTGAGGACGGGATCTACGCTGTCGGCTTCGGTGGCGGTCAGGTTGACATCACCAACGGAAAGTTCGTCTTTTCCTGTACCGAGGCCTATCGGGTAAAGAATGGTCAGGTCGGGGATCCGATCCGTGGGGCCACCCTGATCGGGGACGGCGCAACCGCGCTGCAGCAGATCCGCGCAATCGGAAACGACCTGTCGCTGGACCCCGGAATCGGCAACTGCGGCAAGCAGGGGCAATGGGTTCCGGTCGGTGTCGGCCTGCCCACGCTGCGCCTCGGCGGGCTGACCATCGGCGGTTCGGCAGCCTGAGCCATTTTCGCAGGCCGTGAAAAACTTTTTGCCGGCTAACGCATTCTTAACGATTGCCATGCCATGACCTGTCCTGCGGATTAGGCAGAGGCATGGGACATGTTGGCAAGATCGCATTCTTTCGACCACCACCGAACCCCGTTGATACAGCGGGGGGGAGCACTTGCAGCGCTGCGCCTGATCCGTTCGCGCAGGGTCGGGCCTGCTACCTTTCACCGATTGCTTGCCGAACATGGTAGTGCCGAGGCAGCGCTTGCCGCTCTGCCGGGCATCGCCCGCGCGGCAGGAATGCAGGACTATGCCCCCTGCCCCGCCTCGGTCGCTGAGGCCGAGATTGCGGCAGGCCAGCGACTTGGCGCCCGATTGCTGACCTGGGATGACCCGGAATATCCCGCGCTGCTGCGCGAGATCGCCGAGGCACCGCCTGTACTGTGGTTACGCGGCGATATGTCCGTGCTGGATCGACTGCCCGTAGCAGTGATCGGGGCCCGCAACGCCTCATCGCTTGGGCTGCGCATGGCGCGCGGCCTCGCGTCAGGGCTGTCTCAGGCTGGGGCGGCGGTCATTGCGGGGCTCGCTCGCGGAATCGATACCATCGCGCATGAGGCAGCTTTGCATCGCGGCACCATCGCGGTCATGGCGGGGGGAATCGACAAGATCTATCCTGGCGAAAACACCGCCCTGGCCGAGGCAATCTGCGAAACCGGGTTGCTGATCACCGAACAGCCACCGGGGATAGAGCCGGTCGCGCGGCACTTCCCGGCTCGCAACCGCATCATCTCGGGCCTCGCGCGCGCCGTGGTGGTGATCGAGGCTGCGCATCGTTCGGGCAGCCTGATTACAGCACGCTGCGCGCTGGATCAGGGGCGCGAGGTTATGGCAGTGCCGGGCCATCCGATGGATGCGCGCGCCGCAGGCTGTAACACCCTGATCCGTGATGGCGCCCTGCTGGTGCGTAATTCGGCCGATGTGCTGGCCGGTTTGCAGACCAATGACCGCCGCGCCCCGGCGCAAAATCCGGCAGAACCTGCCGAGCACAGCTTTACCCCAGCTACGCCGGCACCCGCCCCGGTCATGACACGCGCACGCGCCCTGCAACCTGCCGCAGTCGCAGAACGCCTTGCCAGCCTCGGACATCGGCCCCACAACAAGCCAGCGCCATACCGTCTGCGCGACGCAGGTGGCCCGGTGGATCTGGAGGCCCGCATTCTCGCCCGCCTTGGACCCAGCCCGACCGAGGAAAATATGCTTATCCGCGATCTCGGCATGCCAGCCGCAGCTCTGGCCCCCGCGATTCTCGCGCTAGAGCTTTCTGGCCGCGTCCAGCGCATGCCTGGCGGCAGGCTAGCCCGATGTGACGCCTGACGTGCACGACCGGCGGACTTGTTCCGATCACAAGGCGGTCACGGGCTTGTTCAGGAACCCCGCTTAGCAAGCGGTGGTTGACTGGTGATCACGCGACCATCGGAAGAGGACCGACATGCGCCGCATTTACAAAACGACAACCGCCCTTGCGACCTGCCTGTCCCTGATCGCCCCGCAGTTGGCGGTAGCGCAGGACGATCAGGATACGACGGCCGATGAGCAAGCCGTCCTTTCCAACGACCAGCCCGCGGAGCCGCAAGAGGCTGCGGAAGAAGTCCAGGAGGCCACCCCGACAGAGAGCACAGCCGCGCCAGAGGATACGACCAAAGCAGCCAGCGAACAGCCCCAGGGCGAGGCTGCTGCTGCGGACCAGCCCGAGGATGCGCAGGCCAAGGAACCCGCCCCCAAGCCGCCTGTGGTACAGGCGCAAGAGCCCGTCACCCGGCCTGAGACTGCTCCCGCGACAGCAGAGGGTATTACGGGCGCTCAACCCGAACCAAAGCCGGATAATTCTGAAGCGGTTACTGCTGCTGACCCCGCCCCGAATGCAAAGCCGTCCATAAAGGCTGAGCGGGCGATGCAGGAAACAAGCGCCGAAACCACTGAAGGCGACAGCGCCAGCAAGACCTCCGCAGAGCAGTCTGAACAAGACGATGAACCGCAACTGGAACCTGCGCCGGTGCAACAGACCGCGCCCGCTGGTTCTTCGTCGAACGAGAGTAACGCGGAGGCTGCCGGCCAGTCAGCGCCTGACCCAAATCAATCCGCAGAGCCACGGCCGACCCCTAAACGGACCGCCGACAGCCCCTCCCCTGACACCCCGGACACACCAGAGCTTGAGCACCACCTGCAACAGCAGGTGCCCGATACGAATAGCAGCAGCACCGGTCCCAAAGAAGCAGCGGCTGACGATGAAGAACAGCCAAATGCAAAAGAGCTCGAGGAGCGTCTGAAAGAACAGGCCCAAACCACCAAAGAGGCAGAGCCCTCCAGCCAGGCCAGCAAAGATCAGCCGGCATCGGAGCAGACAACCGAGGTCGAAGCACCCGAAGCAAGGGTCGAGCCGAATGCGCTGGCACAGCG
This sequence comes from Paracoccus sp. TRP, assembly GCF_000185925.1. Lineage (NCBI taxonomy): Bacteria > Pseudomonadati > Pseudomonadota > Alphaproteobacteria > Rhodobacterales > Paracoccaceae > Paracoccus > Paracoccus sp. TRP. The sequence goes on from NZ_AEPN01000002.1 coordinate 151,294, forward strand.
TGCGGCCGAAAAAATCACCCCGCCCACGGCTACCGCGCTCTCTGCCGGAGATGAGGAAGAGGCGGGCAAAGGTGAGGCGCAGGAAGTACAGATCACCAAGGATAACGCGCGCAGCTCGGCCGAAGATTTTGCCACCTCGGTCGCCGAAGGTCTGCAGGCTCAACCAGCTGATCCACAGCCCAAGGAAGCCCGTGACGATGATAACGACAATGACATCGCCAAACTGTTGCTGGCGGGTGCGGCCGGTTTTGCTGTCGGCAAGATGCTGTCGAACGACCGGCAGGTGGCCCTGAACACCGGGGACCGGGTGGTGGTCACACTACCTGACGGCAGCCAGCAGGTGATCAAGGATGACAACGCCCTGCTCTATCAGCCCGGTTCGAACGTGCGCACCGAGACTTTCGATGACGGGTCTACCCGGACCACGGTCCTGCGCGCCGATGGCAGCCGTGTCGTCACCATTCGGGACGCGGATATGAATATCCTGCGCCGCACGCTGTTGGCCACCGACGGGACAGAGACCCGGCTGATCGACGATACCGAGGCACAACCGGTTCAGATCTCGACCCTGCCTGCCCCGCCACCAGTGCGCATCAACCATGACCGTCTGGATGAGGCGGCCTTGCGCGAGGCGCTATATCGCGAGGCATCAGTGGATCGCCGGTTCAGCCTTAGCCAGGTCCGCGACATCCCCGAGGTCCGGGCCCTGGTCGCACCGGTGAACCTGCCCCAGATCACCTTTGACACCGGGTCGGCGGCGATCACGCCCGATCAGGCACAAGAGCTGGCAGCCTTGGGCAAGGTGATTCGTGACAGTATCGGTCAGAACCCGCGCGAGATTTATCTGATCGAGGGCTATACCGACGCAATCGGTTCGGATGCGGCTAACCTTGCGTTGTCGGACCGGCGGGCAGAATCAGTGGCGCTGGCGCTGACTGAATATTTTGAAGTCCCGCCTGAAAACATGGTCGTGCAGGGCTATGGTGAACAGTTCCTGTTGATCCCGACCACCAAGGCTGAGCGTCAGAACCGCCGCGTCGCCGTACGACGGATCACCGACCTGCTTGCACAACGTTAACGCAAGGCTGGAGCCCCCCACCTGCATCGACCGAAGCGGGTGGAAGCAAAAAAAGGCCGCGGTGAAACGCCGCGGCCTGCATCCCCCCCCCCGGCAAGCCCGGACTGACAGATCAGCCCAGCGAATAGCCGGTGCCGCGCACCGTACGTACGGGATTGTCGCCGCCGTTGGCCATCAGCGCCTTGCGCAGGCGGCCAACATGGACATCAATGGTGCGGGTGTCGACATAGATATCGCGCCCCCAAACCCGGTCAAGAAGCTGTTCTCGCGACCAGACCCGACCCGGCTTTTCCATCAGCGTGGACAACAGGCGGAATTCGGTCGGTCCCAGATGCAGGGGCTGGCCGGCGCGGAACACGCGATGTTCCCCCGCATCAAGGATGATGTCGCCAAAAGTCAGCCTTTCGCCCATCGAGGCCGGGCGGGTGCGACGCAGCTGGGTGCGCAGCCGCGCCATAAGTTCGACCACCGAATATGGCTTGACCACATAGTCGTCGGCGCCGGTCTCAAGCCCGCGCACACGATCCACCTCTTCGGAACGGGCGGACAGCATGATGATCGGGATCTGACGCGTCACGGGGTCGGCCTTGACCCGGCGGCAAACCTCGATGCCGCTGACATTGGGCAACATCCAGTCCAGAACGATCAGGTCGGGCTGTTCCTCGGCGATAAGCAGCATCGCCTCATCCCCGTTTTCGGCCAGCACGACGCCAAAACCTTCGGCTTCAAGGTTGTATTTCAGCACTTCGCGCTGCGCGCCTTCGTCCTCAACAACCAGGACACAGGGTTGCGTCTGTGCCATGTATCAAGCCCCCCCAATTCGCGGAACGCTTTCGCCCTTGGGACGCGGATCATCGGGCAGCTCACCAGTGGCAAGATAGATCACCTGCTCGGCAATGCCGGTGGCGTGGTCGCCCATGCGTTCGATGTTCTTGGCGATGAAATGCAGATGCATGCAGGCGGTGATGTTACGCGGATCCTCCATCATATGGGTCAGGAACTCGCGAAACAGCGCGTTATACATCTGATCCACCTCCAGATCGCGCTTGCGCACGTCGGCGGCCAGCGCAACGTCGCGCTGGATATAGCTGTCCAGAGCGTCCTTCATCATCGCCTCGACCGTGGCGGACATGCGGCGCAGCGCCATGCCGGCCCCCTCGATCTCCGGCATCTCGGCCAGAACATCGCTGCGTTTTGCGATGTTTTTGGCGTAATCGCCAACGCGTTCAAGAATGGCCGAGATCTTGATCACCGACAGCACCGTGCGCAGATCAGTAGCCCGCGGCGCGCGCAGCGCGATCAGACGAGCCGCCTCTTCGTTGATCTGCAACTCAAGCTCATCGATGGCCTTGTCGCGGCGGCGGATGTCGTCGGCCAGTTCGCCGTCACGGGCCTCCAGCGCGATGGCCGAATCATGGATGGCGCTTTCGACCATGCCGCCCATCTTGACCACCAAAGCCTGGACGGTTTCCAGATCGCGGTCAAAGGCGGACAGGATATGGCGTTCGTTATTCATGTCAGTTCCCTTCCGGCTCAGCCGATGCGGCCCGAAATGTAGCTTTCCGTCCGCGGGTCGCGGGGATTGGTAAAAATGTCGTCGGTGTTGCCGTATTCCACCAGATTGCCGAGATGGAAGAAGGCCGTCTTTTGACTGACGCGCGCAGCCTGCTGCATCGAATGGGTGACGATCACCACCGAAAATTCGGCCCGCAGCTGGTCGATCAGCTCCTCGACCTGGCTGGTGGCGATGGGGTCCAGTGCCGAACAGGGCTCATCCATCAGCAGGACCTCTGGCTGGGTCGCAACAGCCCGCGCAATGCAAAGCCGCTGTTGCTGGCCACCCGACAGACCGGTGCCCGGTTCGCCCAGACGGTCCTTGACCTCATTCCACAGCGCCGCGCCGCGCAGCGATTTTTCGACAATTTCGTCCAGTTCGGCGCGGTTGCGGGCAAGCCCGTGGATACGCGGTCCATAAGCGACATTGTCATAGATAGATTTCGGAAAGGGGTTCGGTTTTTGAAACACCATTCCGACGCGTGCGCGCAACTGCACCGGATCGACGCGGCGGTCGTAGATATCCTCGCCATCAAGCGCAATCCGTCCGCCGACACGACAGCTTTCGATCGTGTCGTTCATACGATTCAGACAGCGCAGGAAGGTTGATTTTCCGCAACCCGAAGGACCGATAAAGGCGGTCACGGTCTTATCCAGCAGGTCGACGTTAACATCCTTGATCGCATGCTTTTCGCCGTACCAGACCTGCACGTCCTGCGCCGAAATCTTGATTTCTGTCTGCTCCACGCTGCGCTCCAGAAGTGTCATGTCGTTCATATCGGGGCTCCTTCCCGAGTTTACCACCGGCGCTCGAATCTGCGGCGCAGGAGAATGGCCAGCACGTTCATGCAAAGCAGGAACACCAGCAGCACGATGATTGCCCCCGAGGCCCGCTCGATAAAGGCGGGGTCGGCGCGCTGGGTCCAGTTATAGACCTGCACCGGCAGGGCCGAGGCGGGTTCGAACAGCCCTTCGGGCGGGGCCGAGGGGAAGTTCTTGACGAAAGCCACCATGCCAATCAGCAGCAGCGGCGCGGTCTCGCCCAAAGCCTGCGCCATGCCGATGATGGTGCCGGTCAGGATACCCGGCATGGCAAGCGGCAGGACATGGTGAAAAACGGACTGCATCCGCGAAGCCCCGACCCCCAGCGCCGCATCGCGGATCGAAGGCGGCACTGCCTTAAGGGCGGCGCGGGTAGCGATAATTATGGTCGGCAAGGTCATCAGAGTCAGCACCAGGCCGCCGACGATGGGTGCCGATTGCGGCAGGCCCCCAAAATTGATGAAGGCGGCAAGGCCAAGGATACCAAAGACGATCGACGGCACCGCTGCAAGGTTCGAGATATTCACCTCGATAATGTCGGTCCAGCGGTTCTTGGGCGCGAATTCCTCAAGATAGATCGAGGCAGCGACGCCAATCGGCACCGCAAGCACCAGCACCACCAGCATCATGTAAAGCGACCCGAGAATGGCGATACCGACACCCGCAGCCTCGGGCCGTTGGTCCGAGGCGTCCGGGCTGGTCAGGAACGACCAGTTCCATTTGGTCGCCAGCATCCCCTGTGCCTTCAGCGCATCGGCAAGTTGCAGCTGCGCGGGCGAGGTATTGGCGTCGCGCAGCGCGCTGTCCATCGTGACACGGCCCTTGTAATAGCCGTCGATCCGCCCGTTCACCAGCACGCGGGCAGTGATGGTCTGGCCGATCAGATCGGGGTTCGCCAGCACCTGATCGCGCAGCCGCGCCGGAGCCTCTTTCGAGATCAGGCCCGACAGATCCTTGGCCGACAGATCGGCAATTGCGATGCCCTTATCGGCAACCACCTTTTCCAGCGATTGCTGCAAAAGCTTGCCATAGGTCAGGGTCAGGACCTTGCGCAGATCCGCAGGGTCACGGTTGCCGTTCTTGGCAAGCTGGGCGTCCTCCAGCGTGACCGGGATCTCCAGATAGGTCTGGCGAAATGCCCCGATACCGCCGGTCAGGATGGTGAACAGCAGCACCACCAGCATGACCATCGAGATCACAATGGCGCCCAGACCATAGGCGCGGAAGCGGGCCTCGGCTGCGTGGCGCCGGCGCGTGTGCGGATCAGCAACCAAAAGCGAGGACTTGGGCTGGGTCGCGCGGGGCGTCCCTTCAATGGTAGCGTCGCTCATTCGTATTGCTCCCGGTATTTGCGCACGACGTAAAGGGCGACAATGTTCAGAACCAGCGTGGTGACAAACAGCGTCAGACCCAGTGCAAAGGCGACAAGCGTTTCGGGCGCAGCAAAGTCGTTGTCGCCGGTCAGCTGGCTGACAATCTTGACCGTGATGGTGGTCATGGCCTCGAACGGGTTCAGGTCCATGCGCGCCGCAGCCCCTGCCCCAAGAACGACGATCATCGTCTCGCCAATAGCGCGCGAGGCGGCCAGCAGGACCGCGCCCACGATACCGGGCAGCGCAGCAGGCAGAACCACCTTGCGCACCGTTTCGGACTGGGTCGAGCCCAGACCAAGCGCGCCGTCACGCAGGCTTTGCGGTACGGCATTGATGATGTCATCGGAAAGCGAGCTGACAAAGGGGATCAGCATGATCCCCATGACAAGGCCCGCCGTCATCACCGATGAGGCGGAACTGCCCAACCCCATCGGCTGGGCGAACCAGTCACGCAGCGCCGGGCCAACCGTGATCAGGGCAAAGAGACCGTAAACAATGGTCGGAATACCGGCGAGCACCTCGATTGCCGGCTTGGCGACGCTGCGCAGCCGTACAGAGGCGTATTCCGACATATAGATCGCCGCAAAAAGCCCAATCGGGACCGAGACGGCCAGTGCGATCAGCGAAATGTAGATCGTCCCCCACAACAGCGGCAGGATGCCCAGCTGTGAGCCTCCGCCGAATTTGGGCGACCAGGTGGTGCCAAAGAAAAAGTCCTGCCAGGAATATTTCTGGAAGAAATGCCCTGTCTCGAACAGCATCGAAAATACGATGCCTGCGGTGGTCAGAATGGCGATGATCGAGCACAGGATCAGCAGCCCTTTGACCATGCTTTCGACTGCGTTACGGGCGCGAAAACCGGGTGCGGTACGGATAAGCGCAAAGGCCAGCCCGGCCGCTGCAAGCAGCAGCGCCAGCGGTGTCAGTGGCGTCACCTCTGCCGAGGGCTGCACAAACCGCCAGATGGCGATCAGAAACAGCGCCGGCAGCGCCGTCAACAGCGCCGCATGCCAGCCGTGATAACTGGGTCGGGAATGAAGGCGCCGCACATCGCCACCAGCCTGCGCGATGGCACGGGCACGGGTAACGACATAGCCGACGGCCGCCAGGGCAAGGACAATCAGCAAAGTCCATGAGACAGGCATCTATAGCCCTCAAGACAGGAAAGCGGAAAGGCGCGGGCCGTCTGCCCGCGCCCGGAGGTCGCGTTACTGCGCGATGGTCACTTCATCAGCCACCGCCTTTTGGGTGGCGGCAAGTTCGGGATCAGCGACCAGCCCATAGCTGGCAAGCGGCCCCCCGGCACCGGCGAGATCGTCCGAGACGAAGAATTCCGCGAACTCCTTCAGCCCCGGGACCGTGCCGATGTGCTGTTTCTTGAGATAGAAATACAGCGGACGCGACACCGGATATTCACCCGAGGCGATGCTTTCGGTCGAGGGCTGGATGCCGCCGATGGTCGCGACTTTCAGCTTGTCGGTGTTGTTTTCATAAAACGACAGGCCAAAGACGCCGATGCCATTCTTGGCCGACTGGATACGGGCCAGCGTCTCGGTATAGTCGCCGTCGATATCGACCGATTTGCCATCGGTGCGCAGGCTCAGACAGGCTTGTTCGCCGGCCTCTTCGCCAAGCTCGGTGTTAAAGACCTCGGCCGCACCCGATTCCTTGCAGCCCGCGGCGATGACCTTTTCCTCGAACACTTCGCGGGTGCCGTGCTTGGTGCCCGGGATAAAGGCAAGGATTTCCTGATCGGGCAGATCGGCGCGGATCTCGCTCCATTTGGTGTAGGGGTTGGCGACGACCTTGCCGTCCTTGACCACCTGAGCCGACAGCGCGTTGAACCAATCCGCAGAGGTAAAGGCGAAGTCGTTACCCGAGATGTCGCTGGCAAAGACGATCCCGTCGTAACCGATGCGCACTTCCATGATCTCGGTCACGCCGGCGGCCTTGCAGGCCTCTTTTTCGCTGTCCTTGATCGGACGCGATGCATTGGCGATGTCGATCGTGTTCTCGCCCACGCCCTCGCAGAATTTCTTGAGCCCCGCCGAAGAACCACCCGATTCGACCACCGGGGTCGGAAAGTCGGTGTTCTCGCCAAAGGCTTCGGCAACGATGGTCGCATAGGGCAGCACCGTGGACGAGCCCGAGATCTGGATCTGGTCGCGGGCGGCCGCAGCCGTGGCCGAGGCGGCGATCACGGCCAGCGCCGACACAGTGAGTTTCGCGGATTTCATCGGATCACTCCTGACATTTCATCTGGCCGGATTCGGCCTGCGCGTTCTCTAGAACGGCGGTGCGACGGTTATGCGAAAGAAATGTAACAGTTCAGCGACAATCGCGGCGAAGATGATTTTCGCACCCGGGCAGATCCGCTTAGCCAATACGGCCGCGCTGTCCCCCCGTCTGTGCCCGGTCGAGCAGCAGGTGATCCAGAATAACGCAGGCAGCCATAGCTTCTGCAATCGGCACAGCACGGATGCCGACGCAGGGATCATGACGGCCTTTGGTAATCAGCTCGATTTCTTCGCCGCGCTGATTGATGGTGCGACGCGGGGTCAGGATCGAACTGGTCGGTTTGACCGCGAATCGCACGACAATGTCCTGCCCGGTCGAGATTCCGCCCAGAATCCCCCCGGCATGATTCGACAAAAAGCGCAGACCATCGTTACCCATACGGATTTCATCGGCATTAGCAGTGCCGGTCAGCGCGGCGGCCGCCATGCCCTCGCCGATCTCGACCCCTTTGACCGCGTTGATCGACATCATCGCAGCGGCAAGGTCAGTGTCCAGCTTGGCATAGACGGGGGCGCCAAGACCGGGCGGACAGCCCTGAATCAGCACCTCGACCGCCGCGCCCACGCTGTTCTGCGCCTTGCGAATCGCGTTCAGATAATCCTCCCACGCCGGAACGGCGCTGGCATCGGGCAAAAAGAACGGGTTCCGGCCGATCTCGTCCGCGTCGAACTGTGACCGGTCAAGGTGCAGATCACCCATCTGCACCATATAGCCGATGATGCGCAGGTCCGGGACCAGATCGCGCAATACCGCCTGTGCCACGCCCCCCGCCGCGACCCGCGCCGCGGTCTCTCGCGCGCTAGAGCGCCCGCCACCACGATAATCACGGATGCCGTATTTCAGGTGATAAGCAATATCAGCATGGCCGGGACGGAAGGCCTGGGCGATGTCACCGTAATCCTTGCTGCGCTGATCGGTATTCTCGATTATCAGCTGGATCGGCGTGCCGGTGGTCTTACCCTCGAACACGCCCGACAGGATGCGCACCTGATCCGGCTCTTGCCGCTGGGTAGTGAACTTCGAGCTGCCGGGCCGGCGGCGGTCAAGGAACTGCTGAACCCAGCCTTCGTCCAGAGCCACGCCAGGGGGGCAGCCGTCCACGGTCGCGCCAAGCGCGGGACCGTGGCTTTCGCCCCAGGTGGTAAAGGTGAACACGCGGCCGAAGGTGTTAAAGCTCATGGTTCCCGTATCCCCATTCTACCAGCGTTGACCGCCCCCGGCGGCAATAGCCTAGGCCTGAAGGCTTCTGACCCCGACCTCTCCCTCGCCGCGCGACTTGATCGCGGCGACCGCGGCAATGCTGCCCGCCGCTGTGGTGAAATAGGGAATCCGGTCGTTCAGCGCCACGGCCCGGATTTCGCGCGAATCGGCGATGGCCTGCGCGCCCTCGGTCGTGTTCAGAACCATCGCGATTTCACCGTTTTTCAGCCGGTCAACGATGTTCGGACGGCCCTCATAGACCTTGTTCACCAGTTCGGTCTCAACACCCGAACCGCGCAGGAATTCAGCCGTGCCGCGGGTCGCGACCAGCTTGAAGCCCATGGCAGTCAACTCGCCCGCCGCGCGGGCCAGCTCAGCCGTCTTGTCGGCGTCACGGACCGAAATAAAGACCAGCCCGCCGTTCGGCAGATGCGTCCCTGCCCCCATCTGCGCCTTAAGGAAGGCGCGGGGGAAGCTGCGATCCCACCCCATCACTTCGCCGGTCGAACGCATCTCGGGGCCAAGCAAGGTATCGACCCCGGGGAAACGGGCAAAGGGCAGCACCGCCTCTTTGACCGAGAACCAGGGGGTGTTCGGATCGGCAAGCGTCAGCGGATCGGCAAAGGGCAGATCATCTTCGGGGCCGACCCCTTCGGGATAGGGCGCGCGGACGGGGAAGTTCGACATAGGCTCACCTGCCATCAGCCGCGCAGCGATCGAGGCAATGGCACTGTCGGTGGCCTTGGCGACAAAGGGCACGGTACGCGAGGCGCGCGGGTTGACCTCCAGCACATAGATCTCGCCGTCCTTCAGCGCGAATTGCACATTCATCAGGCCGACGACGTTCAGCGCCCTGGCCATCGCCTCGGTCTGGACCTTCAGCCTGGCGATCGTCTCGCTATCCAGCGTATGGGGAGGCAGCGAACAGGCCGAGTCGCCCGAGTGAACGCCCGCCTCTTCGATATGCTCCATGATACCGGCGACATGGACGGTTTTCCCGTCCGACAGCGCGTCAACGTCAACCTCGATTGCACCGGAAAGATAGCTGTCAAGCAGCACGGGGCTGTCGCCCGAAACCTGCACCGCCTCACGGATGTAGCGGTTGAGCTGATCCATGTCGCGCACGATTTCCATCGCCCGGCCGCCCAGCACGTAAGAGGGACGGATGACCAGCGGGAAACCGATGCGCTGCGCGATCTCGATGGCCTCGGCGTCCGAATGGGCGATGCCGTTCACCGGCTGCTTCAGGTCCAGATCGTTCAGCAGCCTCTGGAACCGCTCGCGGTCCTCGGCAAGGTCGATGGCATCGGGCGAGGTGCCAAGGATCGGAATCCCCTCTGCCTCAAGCGCATTGGCAAGTTTCAGCGGGGTCTGGCCACCGAACTGGACGATCACGCCGTGCAAAGTGCCGTTTTCCTGCTCGACCCGCAGGATCTCGAGCACATGTTCCATCGTCAGCGGTTCAAAATACAGCCGGTCCGAGGTGTCGTAGTCGGTCGAGACGGTCTCGGGGTTGCAGTTGATCATAATCGTTTCGTAACCGGCCTTGGTCAGCGCGAAACAGGCATGGCAGCAGCAGTAATCGAACTCGATCCCCTGACCGATCCGGTTCGGACCGCCCCCAAGGATCACCACCTTCCTGCGGTCCGAGGGACGGGCTTCGTTTTCGACCTCGCCCATCGCCGGGGCCTCATAGGTCGAATACATATAGGGGGTCTGGGCCTCAAACTCGGCCGCGCAGGTGTCGATGCGCTTAAAGACCGGGTGCAGGTCATGGGTACGGCGGGCCTGACGGATCTCGGCCTCGGACTTACTGGTAAGCCTGGCCAGACGCGCGTCGGTAAAGCCCATCATCTTGAGCTTGCGCAGCCCCTCGGCATCCGCAGGCAGACCCGAGGCGCGAACTCCGGCCTCGGCCTCGACGATCTCGCGGATGCGGGCCAGGAACCAGGGATCAAAGGCGGTAGCGTGCTGGATCTCGTCGTCGCCGAGCCCGTGGCGCATGGCCTGAGCAATCAGGCGCAGACGGTCGGGGGTCTGCTGGCTGATCGCCTTGATGATCGCCGCCTTGTCGGGCGCGCCGGGGATTTCGATATCGTCAAGGCCGGTCAGCCCGTTTTCCATCGAGGCCAGCGCCTTTTGCAGCGATTCATGGAAGCTGCGGCCGATGGCCATGACCTCGCCCACCGACTTCATCGCAGTGGTCAGCTCGGGCTTTGAGCCGGGGAATTTCTCGAAGGCAAAGCGCGGGATCTTGGTCACGACATAGTCGATCGAGGGCTCAAAGCTGGCCGGGGTGACCTTGGTGATGTCGTTGTCCAGTTCGTCCAGCGTATAGCCGACCGCCAGCTTGGCCGCGATCTTGGCGATGGGAAAGCCCGTCGCTTTCGAGGCCAGCGCCGAGGACCGCGACACCCGCGGGTTCATCTCGATCACCACCATACGGCCATCCTTGGGGTTGATCGCCCATTGGACGTTGGAACCGCCGGTTTCGACCCCGATTTCGCGCAACACGGCGATCGAGCCGTTGCGCATACGCTGATATTCGCGGTCGGTCAGGGTCAGCGCAGGTGCGACGGTGATCGAATCGCCAGTATGAACGCCCATCGGGTCGACGTTCTCGATCGAGCAGACGATGATGGCGTTGTCGGCGCGGTCACGCACCACCTCCATCTCGTATTCCTTCCAGCCAAGCAGGCTTTCGTCGACCAGCACCTGCGCAACCGGGGATGCCTCAAGGCCTGAGCGGACGATACGTTCGTAATCGTCACGGTTATAGGCGACGCCGCCCCCGGTACCACCAAGGGTAAAGGCGGGACGGATGATCGCGGGCAGGCCGATATCCTCAAGCGCCTCCATCGCAATGGCGATGCCGGCGGCGATATCATAGGTGCCATTGGGGTGTTTGGGCGCCGAAACGATGGTGGCGCGGGGGTTTTCCAGCCCGATCCGCTCCATCGCTTCGCGGAACAGCTTGCGGTCTTCGGCCATTTCGATGGCGGCACGCTGCGCCCCGATCAGCTCGACGCCGTAACGGTTCAGCACCCCAGCATCGGCCAGCGCCAGTGCGGTGTTCAGCCCGGTCTGCCCGCCCATGGTCGGCAAAAGCGCGTCCGGCCGTTCCTTGGCGATGATCTTTTCAACCACCTCGGGGGTGATCGGCTCGATATAGGTTGCATCCGCCATTTCTGGATCGGTCATGATCGTGGCGGGGTTCGAGTTCACCAGGATGACCCGGTAACCCTCTTCGCGCAGCGCCTTGCAGGCCTGAGCGCCGGAATAGTCGAACTCGCATGCCTGACCGATGACGATGGGACCGGCACCGATGATCAGGATGGATTTGATATCGGTTCTTTTCGGCATGGCGGTCCCTCGGGCTGGCGGCTGATAAATCGTCCGGGGTTATAGCCAAGGCCGTCAAAGTCGCAAGGGTCCGCGCCGTGCCAGAGCCAAAAAACCGCGCCCCGCCCTTTCGCTTTTGCCAGGCAACTGGCTGGCGGCTGAACCGCCACCCCGCTTAGTTCAGGCTATCATAGCGGCGAATGATCCATGACAGATCATAAACAAGCCAGACGATACCCAGAATCAGCAGGCTGCGGGGACGTCCGGTCCGCATCGCCAAAAGGGCAATCGAGACCCCGATCAGCAGGCGCAACGGATATTCCGAACCCAGAGCCTGCCAATGCGCCCGCCCCTTCATCGCCGTATCAATCAGATCAAATAGGAACGAGACCGCGAAGATCCCAAAGAACCAGTGCCGCCGGGTGATAAAGAAGCGCTCGCTTTCCGCATGTTCGGAATGGGCGTCGGGATACAGCAACGTCGCCATCAGGAAATGCAGCGAGGCATAGGCCAGCACAAAGACATAGATGCCAAAGTGCCAGGTGGCGATGTCGCGCAATGCGAATTCCCACCACCAGAAATGCACCGCCGACAGCAGCAGCACCATTGACCAGACAATATGGACGAACATCCCCTCGGTCCGGGCAGGAAACTGCAACCGGCGCGACAGACCCGACAGAACACGGGTAATGGCAAGGCCCAGGATCAGGCTGACCAGTACCTTGAGATGGGCATAGGCATCCATGGCTCCCCCCTTATTTTGCCCGCAAGGCTAGCGCGCCATGCGGGCAAGGGGAAAGCGGGATCAGGCCTCGATGAATTCGCGCACGAAAGGCGTCGCGGGCCGGGCACGGATGTCTTGCGGACGGCCGACCTGCTCGATCCGGCCCATGGACATCACCACCACCAGATCGGCCAGCTCCATCGCCTCATCCTGGTCATGGGTGACAAAGACCGTGGTCAGGCCGGTCGTGTCATGGATTTCGCGCAGGCCCTGACGCAGTTCCTTGCGGACGCGGGCGTCCAGCGCGCCAAACGGCTCATCAAGCAGCAGCATCCGCGGCTCGATCGCAAGCGCCCGGGCCAGCGCGACCCGCTGGCGCTGGCCACCCGAAAGCTGGCTTGGGTAGCGATCAGCGATCTGGGGCAGCTGGATCAGTTCAAGCAGTTTGGTGACCCGCCGCTCAATTTCAGCATGCGGCGGGCGTGAACGGCGCGGACGTGCACGCAGACCATAGGCGATATTTTCAAATACCGTCATATGGCGGAACAGCGCATAGCTTTGGAACACAAAGCCGGCACGACGCTCTTGCACGGTCAGGCCGGTTGCGTCCTGTCCGTCAAACAGCACCCGGCCCGAGGTCGGGAATTCAAGCCCGCCGAGAATGCGCAAAAGCGTGGTCTTGCCCGACCCCGAAGGGCCCAGAAGCGCCACCAGCGCCCCAGAAGGAATGGCGAGGCTGACCGGCTGCAGTGCGGTCGTAGAGCCGAAGGTCTTGGCGATCTCGTCAATCTCGATATGCATGGGTCACCTCAATGGCGGCGGGTTGCGGCAAGCTGATCGGCATGGCGCCATTCCAGCAAGGTCTTAAGCGCAAGGGTCAGCAGGCCAAGCAGAGCCAGGACCGTCGCCAGGCTGAAGGCCGCCACCGAGAAATACTCGTTATACATCATCTCGATGGTGATCGGCATGGTGGCGGTCTGGCCGCGGATCTTGCCCGAGACCACGGCGACAGCACCAAATTCGCCCATGGCGCGGGCGTTACACAAAAGCACGCCGTATAGCAGCGCCCATTTGATATTCGGCAGGGTCACGGTCAGAAACACCCGCCAGCCCGAAGCACCGAGCGTCAGCGCCGCCTCTTCCTCAGCGCGGCCCTGTTCGATCATCACCGGGATCAGTTCGCGCGCGACAAAGGGAAAAGTGACGAAGATCGAGGCGAGCACGATCCCCGGCAGGGCAAAGATGATCGGAAAGTTCTGTGCGACCAACCAGCCACCAATCAGGCTGTTGGTGCCAAAGAGCAGCACCAGCGCCAGGCCAGCCACCACCGGCGAGATCGAAAACGGCAAGTCGATCAGCGTGATCAGAAAGGCTTTGCCGCGAAAATCGAACTTGGTGATCGTCCATGCTGCGGCAATGCCAAAGATCGCGTTCAGCGGCACGGTAATCGCCGCGACGATCAGGGTCAGGCGGATCGCCGACAGCGCCTCGGGCTTGGCCAGCGATCGCAGGGCCTCGCCCGCACCCTTGGCCAATGCCTCGGCAAAGACCACGATCAGCGGGGCGACTACCAGAATGGCCAACCCGCCCAGTGCCACGGCGATCAGCACCGCGCGCACCAGCGGGCTTTCCTGCGTCACCGGACGCCAGGCCGAGGTCCGGGCAGCGGGAACGGGGATATGATCCTCGGGCGAGCCGTCAAACATGACCGATCCTCCGTCGGCTCCAGATCTGGATGAGGTTGATCACCAGGAGCATCGAGAATGAGATGACAAGCATGGCGATACCGATGGCGGCGGCACCGCCATAATCGAACTCTTCCAGCTTGATGACGATCAGCAGGGGTGCAATTTCGGTCTTCATCGGCAGGTTGCCGGCAATGAAGATGACCGAGCCATATTCGCCGACCGCACGCGCAAGCGACAGCGCAAAACCGGTCAGCGCCGCGGGCAACATTATTGGCAGGATCACCCGGCGCATCGTGTAAAAGCGCCCTGCCCCAAGCGTGGCCGAGGCCTCTTCGACCTCTTGCTCGATCTCGGCGATCACCGGCTGAACCGTGCGGGTGACAAAGGGCAGACCGACAAAGATCAACGCGATCAGGATGCCCCACTGCGTATAGGCGATCTTGCCATCAAGGCTTTTGGCAATGCTGCCAAAAGTGCCGTTCGGCGCGTACAGCGCAGTCAGCGCGATGCCCGCCACCGCTGTCGGCAGGGCAAAGGGCAGATCCACGAACGCGTCGATCAGCCTGCGGCCGGGAAAGTCATAGCGTGCAAGCACCCATGCCAGCAGAGAGCCAAAGACGAGGTTGAACAGCGCCGCCAGAAACGCCAGCCGGAACGACAGATAAAGCGCCGCCCAGACCCGTGGCGTATTGATCGTCGCCCAGACGGCCTCGGGGCCGTAGCTGACACCACGCGCCAGCAGCGCGACGACCGGCAGGATAACGACCAGCGACAACATCGCCAGCGTAATACCCATGCCGAGCCCGAAGCCCGGCATGGGAGATTTCTGCAAACGTAGCGCAAGCGCCATGGGTTACTTCCCCGAATAGATCTGGTCGAAGGTGCCGCCGTCGCCAAAGTGCTCGGGCTGGGCCTGTTTCCAGCCGCCGAAGTCGGCGATGGTCACAAGGTCGAGCTTGGGGAAACGGGCCACGTCCGCCGGATCCGCTGCGCTCTCATCCCAGGCACGGTAGTAGTGCTTGAAGGCCAGCGCCTGCCCCTCGGGCGAGTAGAGGAAGTTCAGATAGGCGTCCGCCAGCTGCTTTTGCTCGTCGTCGACGATGTTCTTGTCCACGATCGCGACCGGCGGTTCGGCCAGGATCGAGACCGAGGGCACGACGATGTCGAAACGGTCTTCACCCAGTTCGTTCAGCGCCAGATAAGCCTCGTTTTCCCAGGCAAGCAGCACGTCGCCAATCTCGCGCTGGGTAAAGGTCGTGGTCGAACCACGCGCGCCACTGTCCAGAACCGGAACGTGCTTGAACAGCTCGGTCACGAATTCCTTGGGGTCCTGACCGTTCTTTTGCGCCCAGGCCCAAGCGGCAAGGTAGTTCCAGCGCGCACCACCCGAAGTCTTGGGGTTCGGCGTGATGACCTCGACCCCTTCCTTGACCAGATCACCCCAGTCCTGGATCCCCTTGGGGTTCCCCTCACGGACAAGGAAAACGATGGTCGAGGTATAGGGCGAGCTGTTGTGCGGCAGGCGCGACTGCCAGTCCTCGGGCAAAAGGCCCTTGGCCGCGATCTGGTCGATGTCCGAGGCCAGCGCCAGCGTCACGACCTGCGCCTTGAGCCCGTCGATCACCGAACGTGCCTGCGCACCCGAACCGCCGTGTGATGTCTCGATGCTGGGGGCCGGGTGGCCATCGGCCTCCCATTTCGCGGCAAAGGCGGCATTTACTGCGCGGTAAAGTTCACGCGTCGGGTCATAGCTGACGTTCAGCAACGAGTTATCGGCAGAGGCCTGACCGGCCAGACCGATACCCACGATGGTCGCCGCGATCGCCACGACACGCCGCATCGAAAAGCCCAGGCAGCGATCCAGGAAACCGGGGTTCAGCGGGTAGCCGGTCATGCGCTTGGTGCCATCCTCGACCGTCAGGCGGCCGTCGAGATGGCGCCGGATCACACGGCCATGGGCCAGTTGGCTGTCGGTCACGCGAATGCTGCGGATCATGATGCCTTGTCCTCTTAATCTGCCTATGAGGCTCTCCTCATGACCTTAATTACGACAGACTTTATCGTTTATTTCAACAGAAAAGACGTTCCCTCTTGTCGTTTTTATTATTTAATATTTTCAGTATGTTAATTTGATTTTTCGGAAAATGCTCAGACATATCCCGCTGCATCGCCCACCGAATCTGAGCAGCTTTCATCAGGGTTTACGTATCAGACAGGCGCCGTGCGACGGGGTAGAATCGCCCAAATGGGAAGGCCGCCCCGGTGGGAGCGGCCTTGCATTCCTTGCGGGGCGGAAAGGTCAATCCGCCAGTTGATCCTCGGCCTTTTGGGCCAGTGCCTCGGCGCGCGCGGCCAGTTCGGCCATCGCTTCGACAAGCGATTCGGGCACCACCGGCACTTCGACCCGCTGCGGATTGGTCTTGTGCCGCGCCAGCTCACGCTCCAGCGAGGCGACACGATCCTCAAGCGCCGAGGTCCGGTCTGCGAGCATCAGCCCGGCAAGCAAAAGCAGCCGCGGCTCGGGCATGCGGCCTGCCTGCGCCAGAATCGCCTGCGCCTCGTTATCCAGCAGTGAGGCAGCGCGTTTCAGCAGCCGCTCCTCCCCCTCCTGACAGGCCAGAGTGTAGGATTTGTGTCCGATCGAGAAGTCGACTTCGGCCATGGCTCAGCCCCTTTCCTCGTCCAGATTGGAACCTTCCTGCGGGCCATCCTGCCCCTTGGACGCAGCAGGCAGCGGCGCGGTGCCGATCATGCGATCAAGCGTCCCGATGATATCGTCCATCTGCGCGCGTTCGGCATCACGCGCGGCGCGAAGCGATTCGATTTCGGCCTCAAGCGCGCAACGGATATCATCCTGCGACTCGTCAGAGGAGCGGTCCTCGATCAGGGCGCGGTTGGCAGTCGCCAGCACCTCATTTGCACGGGCAAGCCGCGCGATCTCTTGCCCGGCATGAACAAGGCGCTGGTGCGCTTCGGCCAGTCGTGCCTCGCAGGTCGCCAGGGTTTCGGCCTGACGTTCGTGCTGGACCGCAAGTTCCTGTGAAAGACGCTGATTTTCGGCGCTGATTTCCTGCAGCCGCGCCTCGGCCTCGCCCTCTGGCGCGGCGTAGGGTGCATCCGAGGAAGTGGCGCCGGTTTGCGCCACACGGTCGATAAATTGGTCAATGCGGTCCAAGGCCGCGATCAACCGCCGTTCGCTGCCGTTCAGGTCATCTCTCATCGGCCAGGATCCTTTTCGGGTCGCTCGTCCTTTGCGGGTCGCCCGTCACTTTTCGCATTGCGTCGGCCATATGACAAGAACAGGCGGAAATTGCCGTCGGATCCTTGCTTGCGCATCGGCTTTTCAGGCGGCGGCTGCGGCCCTATAAGACAGCAAGCCTGCATGAGGAGAGACGCCAGATGCGCCGCGCAAAGATCACCCGCAAGACGGCAGAGACCGAAATCGAGGTCGAGATCAATCTTGACGGCAGCGGTCGCTATGACAACCAGACCGGCGTTGGCTTTTTTGACCATATGCTGGACCAGCTGGCCCGGCACTCTCTCATCGACATGAGGGTGCGGGCCAAGGGCGATCTGCACATCGACGATCACCACACCGTCGAGGATACCGGCATCGCCCTTGGTCAGGCGCTGACCAAAGCCCTGGGCGACAAGGCTGGTATCCGGCGCTATGGCTCGTTCCATCTGGCGATGGACGACGCGCTGGTGCGGGCGGCGCTGGATCTGTCAGCGCGGCCGTGGCTGGGCTGGAACGTCGACTTTCCGGCGCAAAAAATCGGCAGTTTCGACACCGAGCTGGTGCGCGAATTCTTTCAGGCGCTTTCGACCCATGGCGGCATCACGCTGCATGTCGATCGCCTGCATGGCGTCAACGCCCACCACATTGCCGAGGCGACCTTCAAAGCGATAGCACGGGCGCTGCGCGAAGCGGTCGAGCCCGACCCGCGCATGGCAGGTGTGCTGCCTTCGACCAAGGGCGCTCTCTGATGCGGGTTGCGCTGGTCGATTACGACAGCGGCAACCTGCACTCGGCCGAAAAGGCTTTCGCGCTCATGGGACGCGAGACAGGTGCTGAGGTGGTCGTGACATCGGACCCTGAGGTGGTTGCCCGTGCGGACCGGCTGGTGTTGCCCGGCGACGGCGCCTTTCCGGCCTGCCGTGCGGCGCTGGAGGCCGTGCCCGGCATGGTCGAAGCATTGCGCGAGGCAGTACTTGCCCGCGCCGTTCCCTTCATGGGTATTTGCGTCGGCATGCAGATGCTTGCCGAGATCGGGCATGAATACCGTGATACCGCGGGCCTTGGCTGGATCGGGGGAGAAATCGACCCCATCCGCGCGCCGGGGCTAAAGGTCCCGCATATGGGCTGGAATGATCTGACCGTGCTGCAGGCGCACCCGCTGCTTGATGGCATCTCGACCGGGGACCATGCCTATTTCGTCCATAGCTGGCAGTTTCGCGTGAACGATCCCGCGCATCTTTTGGCGACCGCCGATTACGGCGGGCCGGTAACGGCTGTGGTCGGGCGCGACAATATCGCCGGCACCCAGTTCCACCCCGAGAAATCTCAGGCCGTGGGTTTGCGTATCATTGGCAACTTTCTGCGCTGGAACCCGTGAGCGAGGGTGAGGGGGGGGGGGGGGGCCCCCCCCCCCACGCCCCTGAGGCCCCTCAACGGGGCCTCAGGGGCGTTCCCCCGGGATATTTGGGCACGAAAGAAGCCGGGGCTATTTGACCCGTACCCAGCGCTGTGTCTTGCAAAAGACCGCGACACAGCCCGAGACGTTCAGCGTTTTGCCGTCGAACTGCATCTTGGACTTGTAGGTTTTGTCCGCGCCCGGATCCCAGATCGTACCACCCGAGAATTTGCCGCCTCCGTCATCGTTCATCCCGGCGACGATGTTCTTGCCGGTATGAGGCGAAGAGATTTCCTTACCCGCCTTGTCAAAGCTTTTGATCAGACGGCCGCAATATTTGCCGCCGCAGTCATAGAACTCGACCATGCCGACATTGCCGTCGTCATTCGCCTGGGTCTGAAAGATGCCGCTGATGCCGTCGGCCTGGGCAATGGTGCCGACAAGGCAAAGCATGGCTGCGAAAGCCGGTATCTTCATTCTGATTCCCCTCCCTGGGATGTGGTTATGTCGGCAGGATGAGGGTGCGGGATATCGCCGATCAAGCCTGACGTGGGGTCGCTTTAGCGGCGCGTGTTGCAGGGCCACGGGTCTTTCGGATCGGCTCTGGCTGTGGCAAAGGTGCGCCACGCTATCAGGAGAGATGCGATGATCCTTTATCCCGCGATCGACCTCAAGGACGGCAACTGCGTGCGCCTGTTGCGTGGCGATATGGAGGCGGCGACCGTCTTTGGTACAGACCCGGCCGCGCAGGCGCGCGCCTTTCAGGACGCCGGGGCGGAATGGTTGCATCTGGTCGATCTGAATGGCGCCTTTGCTGGCAAGCCGGTCAACGCGGCCGCTGTCGAAGCGATCCTTGCCGCCGTCGATGTACCCGCCCAACTGGGTGGCGGTATCCGCGACATGGCGACCATCGAGAGCTGGCTTGAACGCGGGTTGGCGCGGGTCATTCTGGGCACAGTCGCAGTGGAGAACCCGGCGCTGGTCCATGAAGCATCAATGGCTTTCCCGGGCAAGATCGCGGTTGGTATCGACGCACGCGGCGGCCGGGTTGCAACGCGCGGCTGGGCCGAGGAAACCGATGCGATGGCAGCAGACCTCGCCCGCCGTTTTGAGGACACAGGGGTCGCCGCGATCATCTATACCGACATCGACCGCGACGGGGCCATGGGTGGTCCGAACATTGCGGCAACCGAAGCGCTGGCGCGGGCAGTGAATATACCGGTTATTGCTTCGGGCGGCGTCAGCTCGATGCAGGATCTGCTGGCACTGCGCGACACAGGCGTCATCGCCGGGGCAATCTCAGGGCGGGCGCTTTATGACGGCGCGATCGACCTGCACGCCGCGCTGAAGGCGCTGGCCTGAACGCGCAGGACAAGGTAGCAAAGCGTCATGCTTAAAACCCGTGTGATCCCCTGTCTGGACGTTGCCGATGGCCGAGTGGTCAAGGGCGTGAATTTCGTCGATCTCGTCGATGCGGGCGATCCGGTCGAGGCAGCGCGCGCCTATGACGCGGCTGGCGCGGATGAGATCTGCTTTCTCGACATCCATGCCACCCATGAAAACCGTGGCACCATGTTCGATCTGGTGACACGTACCGCCGAGGCCTGTTTTGTGCCGCTGACGGTTGGAGGTGGTGTGCGCAGCCATAAGGACGTGCGGGATCTGCTGCTGGCGGGCGCAGACAAGGTCAGCTTTAACTCGGCTGCCGTCGCAAACCCCGACGTCATCGCCGAGGCGGCCGACCGTTTTGGCAGCCAATGCATCGTCTGCGCCATTGACGCCAAGACCGTGGCCCCGGGGAAATGGGAGATATTTACCCATGGCGGGCGCCGACCGACCGGCATTGATGCGGTTGAGTTTGCCCGCACCGTCACCGCCAAGGGCGCGGGCGAGATCCTGCTGACCAGCATGGATCGCGACGGCACCAAATCCGGCTTTAACATCCCGCTGACCCGGGCCGTCGCCGATGCCGTCTCGATCCCCGTCATCGCCTCGGGCGGGGTCGGCGCGCTGGAACATCTGGCCGAGGGCGTGCTGGAAGGCCGTGCTTCGGCCGTGCTCGCAGCCTCGATCTTTCACTTTGGCACTTTCACCATCCGCGAGGCCAAGGAGCATCTGGCCGCCGCGGGCATCCCGGTACGACTGACATGAGCGACCTGCCCCAGACCGGCCTTTACCGCCTGGCCGAAACCATCGCAGCGCGCCGTGGCGCCGATCCCGAAACCAGCTGGACCGCCCGGCTGCTGTCGCGGGGACCCGAAAAATGCGCCGAGAAGTTCGGTGAAGAAGCAATCGAGGCGATCATCGAGGCGGTTAAAGGCGACCGCGAGCGGCTGATCAGCGAGGCGGCGGATACGCTATACCACCTGCTTGTCATGCTGGCCGCGCGCGATGTGACGCTGATCGAGGTCGAGCATGAGCTTGACCGTCGCGAGGGCCGTTCGGGCATCGAAGAGAAGGCCGCGCGCAAGTAACGCATGACCTGCCCGATCCGCCCACTGGATCTGGGCGGACCGGCCCGTATCCGATCAGGATGCGATCGGCACCGGCACGACGCGGACCGAACCATTCTGGGCCGAAAGCGCAATTTCGCCAGCCGCCAGCCGTAGCGCATCATTGCCAAAGACCTCGGCCCGCCAACCAGCCAGCGCGGGCAGATCGCGTGCGCCCGACGCGATGGCATCCAGATCCGACGCCGAAGCGATCAGACGAGGCGCGACCCCTGCGGCATCAGCTTTGGCCTTTAGCAGCACGCGCAAAAGCTCGGCCAGCGCAGCGTTACCGGGGCGGCCCGGCTCTTCCGGTGCGGGTTTGGGAAGATCCTGCGTCTCGACCCCCACCTTGACGGCGGCGAGGATGCCATTCGCGATCTCGCCCCGGCGCGCATCGCGCAAAAGCAGCCGCGACTTGGCAAGATCGCCTTCGGTCAGCGGGCGGGTCGAGGCCAGCTCGATCAGCGCGTCATCTTTGAACACGCGGGCGCGCGGGATGTCGCGCTCTTGCGCATAGGTCTCGCGGAAACGTGCCAGTTCGCGCACCACCGCAAGGAAACGGGGTGAGCCCGAGCGAGTGCGCACCCGCTCCCACGCGTCCTCGGGGCGGGTAATATAGGTCTCGGGGTTAAGCAGAACCGCCACTTCTTCGGCCAACCACGGCGCGCGGCCGGTCTTTTCTAGCTGCGCCGAGAGGAATTCATAGATCGCGCGCAGATGTGTCACATCAGCCAGCGCGTAGGATGCCTGCGCATCGGACAAAGGGCGGTGCGACCAGTCGGTAAAGCGCGAAGATTTGTCCAGCGGCTGGCGGGCAATCTTACGCACCAGCGTTTCATATCCGACCTGTTCGCCAAAGCCGCACACCATGGCAGCGATCTGGGTGTCAAACAACGGATCGGGCATGACACCCGCATCGTGGAAAAAGATCTCCAGATCCTGCCGCGCCGCGTGAAAGACCTTTACCGTCGGCTTGTGGCGGAACAGGTCGTAAAGCGGCTCAAGCGACAGCCCCTCGGCCAGCGGATCAATCAGCACTGCCACGCCACCCGGCGTCCTGGTGACCGAAGCCGGAGGCAGCGCAGCCTGAATCAGACACAGCTTGGAATAATAAGTCCGCTCGCGCAGGAACTCGGTGTCAAGCGTCACGTAGGGCTGGGCTTTGGCAAGTTTGCAGAACTCGGCCAGCTCGGCAGTCGTGGTGATGGTACGGATATTGTGTTTCTGATCGTTCTTGACGTTTGCGGGCATCGGGTTCTTTCAAGTGGCGGGGTGCCGCCTGCGATTCTTTCGGGATATCGCAGCATCACGAGATTTCAAGGCTCTACCCGACATATTATAACGGTTCGATATCGCCCTGTGCCCGCATTGCCTCGAATTCGGTCACGAACTCGGCCAATGTTCCCGCAGCAATGGCCTGACGCAGCCCCTCCATCAACTCCTGGAAGTAATGCAGGTTATGCCAGGTCAGCAACATGCCCGAGATCATCTCTCCGGCGCGGAAGACATGGTGCAGATAGGCGCGCGAATATCCGGTGCAGGCCGGGCAGGTACAGGCTTCGTCCAGCGGCCGGGGGTCGTCGGCATGGCGCGCGTTCTTGATATTGACCTGACCACGGCGGGTCCATGCCTGCCCCGTCCGCCCCGAGCGCGAGGGCAGAACGCAGTCCATCATATCAACGCCGCGCACGACAGCGCCGACGATATCGTCAGGCTTGCCCACGCCCATCAGATAGCGGGGTTTGTCGTCGGGCAGGCAGCCGGGGGCATAGTCGAGCACGCCGAACATCGCCTCCTGCCCTTCGCCTACGGCAAGACCGCCGATGGCATAGCCGTCAAAGCCGATGGATTTCAGCGCCTCGGCGCTTTCCTCGCGCAATTCACGGGTCACGCCGCCCTGCATGATCCCGAACAGCGCATGGCCCGGCCGATCGCCGAAAGCGTCGCGCGAGCGCTGCGCCCAACGCATCGACATGCGCATGGATTTCGCGACCTCTTCCTCGGAAGCAGGCAGGGCCGGGCATTCGTCAAAGGCCATGACGATATCCGAGCCAAGCTGGCGCTGGATCTCCATGCTCGTTTCAGGCGACAGAAAATGCTTCGAGCCATCGACATGGCTTGAAAAGGTCACCCCATCTTCGGTCAGCTTGCGCAGGCTCGACAGCGACATGACCTGAAAGCCCCCCGAATCGGTCAGGATCGGACGAGGCCAGTTCATAAAGCGATGCAACCCGCCCAGCCGGGCAATACGCCCGGCGCCGGGACGCAGCATCAGGTGGTAGGTATTGCCCAGAAGAATGTCCGCGCCGGTGGCGCGCACCGATTCGGGCATCATGGCCTTGACCGTGGCAGCAGTGCCCACCGGCATAAAGGCAGGCGTGCGGATATCGCCGCGCGGCGTGTTGATCACACCGGTACGGGCACGGCCATCAGTGGCCAGCACGGAAAACTGGAATCTGTCGCTCATGCCCGCGCAGATAGGAGGTTTTCCCGCCAGATGCAAAGGTGCCCTATGCCCCGGCCGCGCGTAAGAGTTTCGCCCGTGCGGGAGGAATGGCCCGGATTTCAAGCCCGGTGAACACATGCAAGGTGTCCAGCTGGCGATCCACCACCGCGTGATCGCTGACCCAGCCCCCCATCGCAAGATATGAGCGCAAGAGCGGCGGCATCGCCTCCATCGCCCGCCGGGGATCGGGTTTGCGCAGCCTCAGCGCGCGGGCGAAACGGAATACCTGCGGCGCTTTGACGCGCGGCAGCCAGCGTTTCGGGGCCAGATGCCGCTCACGCAGCATGGCAAAGGCATCCTCATAGCCATGAACATCAGTGCCGACAAAGCTGGAGCAGCCAAACAGCATCTCTATTTTCTGCTCATCGACATGCCGGGCAAGCGCACCCCAGGCCAGCCGCAGGATATCAGGATCGTGCCATTCAGGATGAATGCAAAAACGGCCGATCTCGACCATCCGGCCCTGAAAGCCGCTAAGCCGCGACAGATTGTAATGCCGGGCCGAATAGCTGCGCCCGATCTCGGCCCCTCCCGCAAGGGTCAGCATCCGAAAACAGCCAACCATAGAGCCGCTGGCACGTTCGCGAATCAGTACATGATCGCAGCCTTCGTCGTAATCATCGGCGTCCAGCGCGCCCTCGGTCGCGGGGCCATCATGCCCGCGGCGCAGGAAACACAGCCAACGCAGACGCTGTGCTGCGCGGATATCCTCGGCGCTTTCGGCGAATACGACCTCGAAACGACCTTTGCGCAATGCCATGTTCACATCTTTGTCCGATCCATGGACCGGCCCCGATCCGGCTTTTCTACCGCCCATCCTGCACCTATCTTGTAACAACAGCAAAGCAGGATTGAACAGGAAGATGGCAGACCGGATTTTTAAGACTGACGCCGAGTGGCGGGCCGAGCTGGACGCCGAGACCTATCGCGTCACCCGGCAGGCCGGGACCGAGCGGCCCTTTTCCCATCCGGGCTTTCCCAACGGCCCTGGACATTACGCATGCGTATGCTGCGGGGCGCGACTTTTTGAGGGGGATGCCAAGTTCGAAAGCCATTGCGGCTGGCCCAGTTTTTCACGACCCGGCGGCAATATCGACGAACATCTGGACCTTAGCCACGACATGATCCGCACCGAGGTACGCTGCCATCGCTGCGACGCACATCTGGGCCATGTCTTTCCCGACGGGCCTCCGCCCACCGGGCTGCGCTATTGCATCAACGGCGTTGCGCTGCGCTTTGTGCCCGAAGGCGAGACCGGCGAAGGGGCGCCCTGACGGCGCCACCCCCTCGCACATCGGACCTTGCCTTGGGTCTAGTCGCGCAGGAAGTCGCTGGCCTGCACGCGACCAACGTTGCCCAGCAGCTGACGGATCAGGCCAAGGCTGCTCACACCCGCATCGGTGACGCGACGCGACAGCACCACGACCTGCCCGCGCTCAAGCCCAAACCGCTCGACGTTGCTGACGACGCCATTCTCGGCAAAGCTGACGGCCACGACCTGACGGTCAATCTCGCGCGGTTCACGCGGACCGTAGAACTGCCAGCGCGAGCCGACGTAATACCAGGCCGAGCCGGTCAACAGCCCCTGCGCCGAGGGCCGGCCCAGCAGCCCCTCGATATCGGCTTGCGTGGTCTGGCCAACAACGACCTGGGCCAGCTGCTCCTCGGGGGGAACATAACCATGGTTGCGATAAGTGGCCTGACAGGCGGAAAGGCCAAGAGGTGCGGCCAACGCAAAACCCATGAGTTGCCGCCTGGAAATCTTCATCTTCTCTCTGTCCCCTTACGCGCCTGTTGACGCCGCTCGACCGGCTTAGCAAACTCGTGCCTCACGCTCAAGAATATCCAGACCAAGGGCAGATTTGCCCGCGAAAGGCCACCGATGACCACTTCCCCAGCCCCGCAGAGCCGCTTCCGCGTGGCGCATCTGAACCCCCGGCAGCCGACCGAGTTCGCGTTGGCCCCAGATACCACCGCCCGCGATGCGCTGGCGGATGAGTTGGGAATCAATGCCCTGCCCCGGCTGCGCTTTTCCGGCAGCATTCGCGCCATCGCGAATGACAGTTGGGAGGTGACCGGGACGCTTTCGGCGCGCGTCGTACAACCCTGTGTGGTCACACTCGCTCCGGTGGCGACGAATCTGCAGGAAGAGGTCCACCGCCTGTTCTCGCCCCATGTCGATTCGCCCGAAGGCGAAGAGGTCGAGATGCCGGACGAGGATGTCGAACCCCTTGGCCAGTTCATCGACGTCGAGGCAATCATGGTCGAGGCGCTGACACTGGCTCTGCCTCTTTATCCCCGCGCCCGGGGGGCCGCTCTCGACGCCCCTGAACCCAAAGAAGAAAAAGAAGAGCCGCGCAAGCCCTTTGCCGGGCTTGCCGATTTGATTAAAGACTCGAAGAAGCGCCCGTAACCCATTCGGTACGTTGCTTTTCCTGCCAATCCGCCGGGATTTCCGGCCCAAGATTCAGCCGCGGCAACATTCCCTGCCCTAGGATATGATCGGCGGCCTTTTCGCCGGTCATGATCGAAGGGGCGTTGAGGTTGCCGTTGGTGATGCGCGGGAAAATCGAGCTGTCGGCAACCCGCAGCCCCTCGACGCCAATCACCCGCAATTCAGGATCAACGACCGCCATCGGGTCATCCGCCCGCCCCATCCGTGCCGTACCGCAAGGATGAAAAGCCGACTCGGCATGGTCGCGAATGAATGCATCGATCTGTTCGTCCGACACCACTGCCTCGCCGGGCTGGATCTCATAGCCCTTGTATTCGGCAAAGGCAGGCTGGGTGAAAATCTCGCGCGTCAGCCGAACGCAGGCACGGAATTCAGCCCAGTCGTCCGGGTGCGACATGTAGTTAAAGCGGATCTCGGGCGCCTCCTTGGGATCGGCCGATTTCAGCCGGATCGTGCCGCGCGATTTTGAACGCATCGGCCCGACATGGACCTGGAAACCATGCCCCTCGGCCGCTGCTTTCCCGTCATAACGCACGGCAAGCGGCAGGAAATGATACTGAATATCGGGATATTCGACCCCGGCGCGCGAACGGATAAAACCGCAGCTTTCAAACTGGTTCGAGGCGCCAAGCCCGGTCCCGGTCGCCATCCATTGCGCCCCGATCGAGCCCTTCCCCCAAAGGTTCCAGTGCTTGTAAAGCGTGACCGGCTTGGTCGCAGTATATTGCATGTAGATCTCAAGGTGATCCTGCAAGTTCGCACCAACGCCTGGGCGATCCGCAAGAACCTCAATTCCATGCTCGCGCAAATGCTCGGCCGGGCCGATACCCGACAGCATCAGCAACTTGGGCGTATTGATCGAGCTTGCTGAAAGTATCACTTCATGTTTTGCGCGGAATACATTGATACCGCGCGTATTTTTAACCTCAACACCAACCGCCCGGCCATCCTCGATAATAATCCGCTGAGCAAGGCCGCGCCGCAGGCGCAAAAGGCCGGTTTCCTGCGCCGGGCGCAGATAGGCATTGGCCGCCGACCAGCGCCGGCCCTCCCAGATCGTCGCCTCCATGGCGCCAAAGCCTTCCTGACGGGCGCCGTTGTAATCTTCGGTCATCGGATAGCCGGCTTCGCGTCCGGCACGGATGAATGCGTTAAACAGCGGGTTCTTGCGTGAACCACGCGTTACATGCAGCGGCCCCTCGGTGCCGCGATAATCGCTGACCGCCCCGTGCGAGGTTTCCATCCGTTTGAAATAGGGCAGCACGTCGGCATAGGCCCAACCGTTCGCACCGCTTTCAGCCCAGAAATCATAATCCTTGGCATGGCCACGCACAAAAACCATGCCGTTGATCGAAGAGGACCCCCCGATCACCTTGCCGCGCGGGGTCACCAGCCGCCGCCCGCCCAGATGCGGCTCAGGCTCGGTCGAAAAGCCCCAGTCATAGCGGCGCATGTTCATAGGATAGGACAGCGCCGCAGGCATCTGGATAAAGGGGCCGATGTCACTGCCGCCATATTCAATGATATCAACGCGCTTGCCCGCCATCACCAGGCGATAGGCCAGCGCGCAGCCGGCAGAACCTGCACCGACGATCACATAATCCGGGATCATGCCTGTCCCTCCTTGGCCAAACCTGCTGATTTCTTCCGTGTAAAAATATCCATGCCTGCGCGAGCACAGGCGCGACGCCGGTCAGTAAGGCGCATCAACCCCTCCCGTGCCGACATAGACGGACTTCAGTTGCGAATAATGCTCGATGGCCGCCGCCGAGTTCTCGCGCCCGATCCCGGACAGCTTGACCCCGCCAAAGGGCGCCTCGACCGGGGTCAGGTTATAGGCGTTGATCCAGGTCGTCCCTGCCTCAAGCGCCGCCGCAACCCGATGTCCGCGCGCCAGATCGCGGGTAAAGACCCCCGCTGCCAACCCGTAGGGTGAGGCATTGGCGCGCGCAACCGCCTCTTCCTCGGTCTCAAAAGACAGAACCGACATGACCGGCCCAAAGATTTCCTCGCGCACGATCCACATCTCGTCACTGGCATCGGCAAAGACTGTCGGCGGGATGAATGCCCCCTCGCCCGCGCCGCCGCAGACCAGCCGGGCGCCTTCCTCACGGCCGCGCTCGATTGCCGCGCGAATCTTGGCGGCCTGTGCCGGGCTGACGATAGGGCCGTGCTGGGTTTCTTCATCCAAAGGATCGCCGATCCTGATCTTGCCCGCACGCTCGGCCAGCCGATCAAGGAATGCCGGCAGAATGCCACGCTGAACAAAGACACGCGTCCCGTTCGAACAGATCTGCCCCGAAGAGTAGAAGTTCGCCAGCATCGCCGCACCCACCGCATCATCAAGAGAGGCGTCGTCAAAAACGATCAGCGGCGACTTGCCGCCAAGCTCCATGGTCACATGGCGCATGCCCTCGGCTGCGGCGGCATAGACCTTTTGGCCCGTTGCGACCGATCCGGTCAGCGAAACCTTGGCCACACGCGGGTCCGTCACCAGTGCTGCACCCACAGCGCCGCGCCCTTGCACCACATTGAAAATGCCAGGGGGCAAGCCCGCCTCGGTCAAGATCTCGGCCAGTTTCAACGCGCCA
Source organism: Paracoccus sp. TRP (assembly GCF_000185925.1). Classification (NCBI taxonomy): domain Bacteria; kingdom Pseudomonadati; phylum Pseudomonadota; class Alphaproteobacteria; order Rhodobacterales; family Paracoccaceae; genus Paracoccus; species Paracoccus sp. TRP. The sequence goes on from NZ_AEPN01000002.1 coordinate 180,051, forward strand.
AGCGGCGTTTCCTCGCTGGGTTTGAACACCATCGCATTGCCCATCGCCAGCGCGGGCGCGGCTTTCCAACAGGCGATCTGGCTGGGATAATTCCACGCACCAATCCCGGCGCAGACCCCCAAGGCCTCGCGGATTGTATAAACGAAATCACCGCCAAGCGGGATCATCTGCCCGGTGACAGTGGGAGCAAGCCCGCCGAAATATTCCAGCGCATCCGCCCCCGAAGGCCAGTCAGCGACACGGGTTTCCTGAATGGGTTTGCCGGTATCCAGCGTCTCCAGCCGGGCCAGTTCTTCGGCACGCTCACGAATGATCGCGGCAGCGCGAATCAGCACCCGGCCACGCTCAACCGGGCGCAGGGCTGCCCATGCCGGCTGGGCTGCTGCTGCGGCGGCGGTGGCGCGGGCAACCTGATCGCGGCTCGCCTCGCGCAGAGTGGCAATCGTCTCGCCGGTATAGGGATAGTGAACGGGCAGCGCCTCGCCCTCACCCTCGACATAGGCGCCGTCGATATAGAGGCTCGCCTGCGGTTGCGCGTCATGGCTCATGGCAGCACCTTTTCCAGATAGTCCAACGTCATACGTTCAGCGACGGCGGCATTCGCGTCATTCGAAAGCGCCGCGCGCAGATAAAGCCCGTCGATCAGCGCCCCAAGAGTACGGGTAATGCGCCTGGCCCCCTCGCCCGCCAGAGGCCGCAGCGCCACCATCAGGTTCGAGTTGAGCCGCCGGTGATAGACGCGCAAAAGGCGCGCCGCTTCGGGTTCGACCAGCGCCAGCGCGTAAAAATTCAGCCAGGCGGCAATGGTGTCGCGTTCAAAGTTCACACTGTCGAAACTGGCCGCCACGATGGCGTTCAGACGCTCACGCGGGACTGTCGCCCCACGCAGCGCCGCGCGGGTCGCAAGGCCATATTGCGTCAGGATATGTCGCATTGCGGCGAGAAAGATCCGCTCTTTCGAACCGAAATAGTGATGGGCCAGCGCCGAGGACATCCCAGCCTCGCGCGCAATCTGCGCCACGGTCACATCAAGCGAGCCCGCTCGCCCCACTGTGACGATAGCGGCGTTGATTAATGCGGCCTTTCGGATAGGTTCTGCACCAACTTTGGGCATGCTCAGGATACCATTTCGCCGTTCGGCTTCAAAATTCGCGTGGAAGACCCGCATCTGGCAGATCTTTGATTGACTCGTCAATCAATAAAAGCCTTAATTGACGCACCAGTCAACAAACCAGGGAGAACAAGATGACATTTCGCCGCACCACCGCCGCCCTTGCTGCCGGGCTCGTAGCTTCGCTCGCCACGGCAGGAACGGCAGCGGCAGAAGAACCCGCCGAGTGCCGCAAGATCGTCTTTTCGGATGTCGGCTGGACCGATATCAGCGCCACCACGGCGCTGGCGTCAAACGTCCTGCAAGCACTGGGATATGAGACCGAGACCAAGATCCTGTCCCTGCCCGTCACCTATACGGCCATGGCCAAGGATGACGTGGACGTCTTTCTGGGCAACTGGATGCCCAGTCAGGAAAACGATATCAAACCTTATCGCGACGCCGGCACGGTCGAGGTGCTGCGCTCAAACCTGACCGGGGCGAAATATACGCTGGCGACCAACAAGGCCGGCGCCGAACTCGGCATCGACGATTTCAGCAAGATCGCCGCTCATAAGGACGCGCTGGACGGCAAGATCTATGGGATCGAGCCCGGCAATGACGGCAACCGCCTGCTGCTGGAAATGGTAGCCGAGAACAAATTTGACCTTGGCACTTTCGAAGTGGTCGAAAGCAGCGAACAAGGGATGCTGGCCCAGGTCGCCCGCGCCGACAGTTCGGGCAAACCGGTGGTCTTTCTGGGCTGGGAACCGCATCCGATGAACACGCAGTTCCAGATGACCTATCTGGGCGGCGGAGATGATGTCTTTGGCCCCGATTTCGGCGGTGCCCGTGTCGATACCAATATCCGCGCCGGCTATGTCGAGAAATGTCCCAATGTGGGCAAATTCCTGCAAAACCTCGAATTCACCCTGCCGATGGAAAGCGAGGTCATGGGCCTGATCCTGAACGACGGTTCCGATCCCATGAAAGCGGCCAGCACATGGCTGAAGGCGAACCCAGATGCGGCCAAACCCTGGCTTGAGGGTGTGACCACCGTTGATGGCGGCGATGCCATTGCTGCGCTGGAAGCGGCCCTGTCCAAGTAAAGGACGGCAGGGCGGGCCCCGTCTCCCTGGCCGCCCTGCCCCGCCTTTACTACTATTCTTCATCCACCCTTGCCGGGAGTTCCCGCCCGAGCCACACTGTCGCAGCCTGATTTTTCAGGGCGGCGTCCGGGCGTCTGATCATCCCCGTTGGCAGAAAGAAAGGGACGCATGGACCAACTGACCGCATATCTGACCGACACAAAGATCCCGGTGGGCAAGACCGCCAAGGCGATCTTTGACTGGCTGAACGCCCATGCCGCGGTGGTCTTCAACTTCATCTCACGAGTACTTGACGGGCTGATCAACGGCATTCTGCATGCGCTTGAATTCCCCCATCCGCTGATCTTTACTCTGCTGGCTGTAGCCCTGACCTGGGTCCTGCAACGCAGCTGGAAGACCTGCCTGCTGGTCGCTCTGGGCTTTCTCTTTATCCTGAACCAAGGATATTGGGATCCGACGATGCAATCGCTGACGCTGGTGCTGTCGGCCTGCGTGGTTTGCATGGCAATCGGCGTACCCATGGGTATCGCTGCCGCACATCGGCCCCGGCTTTACGCATGGATGCGCCCGGTTCTGGACCTGATGCAGACGCTGCCGACCTTTGTCTATCTGATCCCCGCCATCGTCTTTTTCGGCATCGGCATGGTGCCCGGCCTGATCGCCACGGTGATCTTTGTACTGCCTGCGCCGATCCGGCTGACCCATCTGGGCATCAGCTCGACACCACAATCACTGGTCGAGGCAGGCACCGCCTTTGGCGCAACCCCCCGCCAGCTTCTGTGGAAAGTCGAACTGCCCTCGGCCCTGCCCCAGATCATGGCCGGCCTGAACCAGACCATCATGCTGTCGCTTTCCATGGTCGTCATCGCGGCGCTTGTCGGCGCCTCGGGTCTGGGCGTGCCGGTGGTACGGGCGCTTAACAGCGTGAACACCGCGCTGGGTTTTGAAAGCGGCTCCATCATCGTGGTGGTCGCCATCATGCTGGACCGCATGTTGCGGGTAAGGGAACGCGATGACTGAGGGGACGACGAAAGACATGCAAGCCGCCCGCAATGCCGTCGAATTCGACAATGTAAATATCGTCTTTGGGGACTCGCCCCAGGCTGCTCTGCCGCTGATGGATCAGGGGCTTGATCGCGGCCCGATCAAAACCGCAACCGGTCAGGTGCTTGGCGTGCACAACTGCTCGCTTACCGTGCGCGAGGGCGAAATCCTTGTGCTCATGGGTCTGTCCGGCTCGGGCAAATCCACGCTTTTGCGGGCAGTGAACGGGCTTAACGCGGTTTGCCGCGGCGAGGTGCGGATCTGGGACGGGGACCGCATGGCCTCGGTCACGAAAGCCTCGGGGGCCGAACTGCGGCGACTGCGGCGCGAACGTATCGCCATGGTGTTTCAACAGTTCGGCCTGTTGCCCTGGCGCACGGTGCGCGAAAATGTCGGGCTGGGGCTGGAACTGGCGGGCATCCCGGTCTCCGAACGCCGCAAGCGCGTCGATGCGCAGCTTGCGACCGTCGGCCTTACTGAATGGGCCGAACGCAAGGTCGGTGATCTGTCGGGTGGGATGCAACAGCGCGTCGGCCTTGCCCGCGCCTTTGCAACCGAAGCGCCGATCCTGCTGATGGACGAGCCTTTTTCGGCGCTTGATCCGCTGATCCGCAACCGGCTGCAAGATGAGCTGCTGGAACTGCAGGAACGTTTCCGCCGCACGATCATCTTTGTCAGCCATGACCTTGATGAAGCGTTCCGTATCGGCAACCGCATTGCGCTGATGGAGGGCGGCCGCATCGTTCAGGTCGGCACCGCGCGCGAAATCATCGCCAATCCGGTCGACGCCTATGTCGAGGACTTCGTAGCCCATATGAACCCTCTGGCAGTGCTGACAGCCGAGGACGTGGCCGAAGGCGGCGACGCCCCGGGTGAGCCCCTCGACCGCGAAACCCCGGTGCGCGAAATCATCCAGCACATGACCGAGACCGAGGCAGATGCCCTGCCCCTGCAGGGCGGCGGACGGGTGACGCGGCAAGGGATCATGTCGCGGCTGGTCGCCCAGCCCGGCAAAGGCGGCGGGGCTGTCGAGCATTAAGACCGCCCTTGGCGGCGCGATTGTGGGGGCATGTTCAGCTTTCCCGCGTCGCGCCCGCCAAAGGTGTGATCGCGCGCTGACGCAACCGCGCCTCGCGCCAGGTGATATAGCTGATCGCACCGATCATGATCGCGCCACCGAGCAGCACCCAGATCTCGACCGGCTCGCCAAAGGCCAGCGCCCCAAGCAGGCTGGCCCAGATCAGCTGCAAAAAGGTTATCGGCTGGGTGACTGTCAGCGGCGCAGCGACAAAGGCGCGGGTCATCGCATAATGCCCGGCCGTCGCAAAGACCGCCGTGCAGGCCAGCACGGCATATTGCACCAGCGTCGGCTGTATCCAGACCAGGGCCGCAATCGGTGCAAGACCGACGCAGACTGTCAGCGACATCATCGCCACGACTACGGTTGCCGGCACCAGCTCTGACAACCGCTTCGCCACCAGATAAGAAGAACCAAAGGTCAGCGCCGCACCAAGCTGGGCGAAATGCCCCGATTCAAGCGCGCGAAAGCCGGGGCGCAGCACAATCATCGCCCCCGCCAGCGCCACACCGATGGCCAGCCCCCGCCGCCAGGAAATCCGCTCTCCCATCAGCAGGGCCGCGCCCAGCGTCACCATGATCGGGTTTAAGAAACCAATGGCGGTGACCTCGGCCACCGGGATGCGAGCCATGGCATAGAACCACAGGATCACCGCCACAACATGCAGCGCCCCGCGCAGGGTGAACAGCGCCCAGACACGCGGCGCAAAACCTTGTCGCAGCGCCGGCCACAGTACCGGGATCAGGAACAACAGGCCAAAGGCAAAGCGGATAAAGGCGTTTTCAGCAGCGGGCAGGTCCTGCCCCAGCCAGCGCACCGTACCATTGACACCGACAAAGCACAGGCCAGCTGTCAGCATCCACAGGATACCCGACAACTCGCTGCGAGTGACTTGAGAAAGCCTGATCATCCGGCCAGCCTTGCCCTCTAAGACGGGGCAGCGCAAGGCTCAGCCGTTAAGGATCAGCCCCAGCGCAATTGACCACATGATGACCCCCACCAGCGCGTCAAGCACCCTCCACGCGACCGGGCGCGCAAACAGCGGGGACAGCCAACGCGCGCCATAGCCAAGCGCGAAAAAGAACAGCACCGAGCCCGAGGCAGCCCCGAACGCAAAGCCCGCCTTGCTATCCCATGAAGCCGAGACCGAGCCCAGCAGCACCACAGTGTCCAGCCAGACATGAGGATTCAGCCAGGTCAGCCCTGCCAGCACCAGCAGCGTGGCCCCCAGCCCGGCCGTCCTTCCCGACCCGGCTTGCAAGGCCTCGCCACCCCGCCATGCGGCACGAAAGGCACGCGCGCCATAGATGATCAGAAAAGCCGCCCCACCCCAGCGCATGGCCTGCAAAAACCACGGCGCCCGGGCAGCAAGCGCCCCTGCCCCCATCACCCCTGCAACGATCAGGATGGCGTCCGAAAGCGAGCAGAATGCGCAGGTCGCCAGCACATGCCGGCGCATCAGCCCCTGTTTCAGCACAAAGGCATTCTGCGCCCCGATGGCAACAATCAGCGACAGCCCGGTTCCCAGACCGGCAAGATAGGCACTCATGGTTTTCTCCTTTGTGCCCGTTGTCTTGCTCCAAGGCTGTCGTTCAGGCAAACTCAAAATCCTTATGTAGATTCAGGTATTCTAATGATGGACTACGCGGCCCTGTCCGCCCTTGCCGAAATCATCCGCCGCGGCAGTTTCGAAGCGGCGGCAGCGGCACTGGGCGTAACGCCCTCAGCCGTGTCGCAGCGCATCAAAGGGCTGGAAGAGCGGCTGGGACAGGTGCTCATCCATCGCGGACCACCCGCGACAGGGACCGAAACAGGTTTGCGACTGATGCAGCATCTGGATCAGGTGCGACTGTTGGAAAGCACACTCGCGGCCAGTCTGCGCCCGGCTGGCGGGCCGGCGGTGCTGCGGCTTGCGGTGAACGCCGACAGTCTTGCGACCTGGTTTCTGCCCGTGCTGACGGCGCTGCCCTTGCTTTACGATCTGGTGGTCGATGATCAGGACCATGCCCGCAACTGGCTGCGGCAGGGCCAGGTCTCGGGCGCGATTTCATCCGAGCCGGTACCGGTACCGGGTTGTGACGCAATCGCCTTGGGAAATATGCGCTATCTCGCATTGGCGACACCCGATTTCATCGCCCGTTATTTCCCCGACGGCGTGACCGAGGCCAGCCTGCGCACCGCCCCGGCCATCATCTTTAATGCCAAGGATGCGCTGCAATCGCGCTGGGTACAGCTTGCCACCGGCCGCAGGCTGCATGTCCCGGGCCACCTGATCCCGGCATCCGAGCCCTTTGCCCGCGCGGTCGAGCTTGGCCTTGGCTGGGGCATGATTCCCGAAACCATGGCTGAGTTGGCGCTACGTGCAGGCCGCATGCAGCCTTTGCGCCCTGATCTGCCGCTGGACGTGCCGCTGTACTGGCATGTGCAACGCGCGATGGCCCCGGCACTCGCCCCTCTGACCGCCGAGATAAGAAAAAGGGCCGCAGCAGACCTGCGACCCTGATCCGTTTTGACTTTCCGACGCAGGGAAAGGATCAAAGCTGGGCGGCGACATCCTCGGGAATGTCAAAATTCCCGGTGACGTTCTGGACGTCGTCGTCGTCTTCCAGCGCCTCGATCAGCTTCATCAGCTTCTGGGCGGTTTCCAGATCGACCTCGGTCGGGGCCTGCGGTTTCCAGATCAGCTTGGAGTGTTCAGATTCGCCAAGACTGGCCTCAAGCGCCTGCGAGACTTCGGCCAGATCGGTATCCGAGGTGTAGATCCAGTGGCCATCTTCATCGCTTTCGACGTCCTCGGCCCCGGCCTCGATCGCGGCCATCATCACCGTATCGGCGTCCCCTGCTTCGGGCTTGTAAAAGATCTCGCCCTTGCGGTCGAACATGAAGCTGACCGAGCCGGTCTGACCCAGATCGCCGCCATGTTTGGTGAAATAGCTGCGCACATTCGATGCGGTGCGGTTGCGGTTGTCCGTCATCGCCTCGACGATGATGGCGATGCCGTTCGGGCCGTAACCTTCGTAACGGATTTCGTCATAGTTCTCGGCGTCGCCGCCTTGCGATTTCTTGATCGCGCGCTCGATCACGTCCTTGGGGACCGAGTTCGTCTTGGCCTCTTTGACCGCAAGCCGCAGACGCGGGTTCTTTTCCGGGTCGGGATCGCCCATCTTAGCGGCGACGGTGATCTCTTTGGCCAGCTTTGAGAACAGCTTCGAGCGGATCGCATCCTGCCGCCCCTTGCGGTGCTGGATGTTCGCCCATTTGGAATGGCCTGCCATGGTTCTGTCCAAATCCTGTGGATGTATTGCAGGCGCTTTTAGTCAGCACTCCCCAGTCCTGCAAGCTTTTGCCTTAGCGCGGCCAGCACATATAACCGCAGCGCGGTGGCAAGCCCCACTTCGGGCGGGCGCGCAGCGTCGATTTCAGCAATCAGCATGGCGGTAGTGCGCTGGCTCTCACGGGCCAGATCGCGCAGCTCGCGCCAGAACCCCTCTTCCAGACTGACCGAGGTGCGATGCCCGCCAATGGTGACCGAGCGTTTGACCGGGGCCGTCAGGACCGGCAGCAACAGCGGCGGCCGATCAGTCATTGGCGTCCTCTGGCCGGTCGCGGCGATGCTGGTCAAGATGACGGGCCATACGTTCGGCCGCCTGTTCTTCGGCCAGCCGGGCCGCCTTGCTGCGACCGAATTTCGCTGCGTTCTCTTCACCCTGACGACGCGCAGCCGCACGGGCGGCGGTTTTACGCGCCGCCCGCAGGTTGATGACCTTGCCGGAATCCGGGCTGGTCAATTTCAGTCTTCCGGACCGATCATCTGCTCGGGGCGGACAATCCGGTCAAAGGTTTCGCCATCGACAAAGCCCAGGTTGATCGCCTCTTCGCGCAGAGTGGTGCCGTTCTTATGCGCGGTCTTGGCCACCTTGGTCGCATTGTCATAGCCGATGGTCGGAGCCAGCGCCGTCACCAGCATCAGCGATTCCTTCATCAGCTTGTCGATGCGGGCGATATTCGCCTGCGTGCCGACGACCATATTATCGGTAAAGGACGAAGCTGCATCGCCCAGAAGCTGCATGCTTTGCAGGACGTTGTAGCTCATCATCGGGTTATAGACGTTCAGTTCGAAATGGCCCTGGCTGCCGGCAAAACCGACGGCAGCATCATTGCCCATCACATGCGCGCAGACCATGGTCAGGGCCTCGGCCTGGGTGGGGTTCACCTTGCCCGGCATGATCGACGAGCCGGGCTCGTTCTCGGGCAGGATCAGTTCGCCCAGACCCGAGCGCGGCCCCGAACCCAGCAGGCGCATGTCGTTGGCGATCTTGAACAGTGATGCCGCCACCGTCTTGAGCGCGCCCGAGAACATGACCATCGCGTCATGGGCAGCCAAAGCCTCGAACTTGTTCGGGGCGGTGACAAAGGGCAGGCCCGAGATCTCGGCGATCTTGGCCGCGATGGACGTGTCCCAGCCCTTTTTCGTGTTCAGCCCGGTACCGACCGCCGTGCCGCCCTGCGCCAGTTCATAGATATCGCCAAGCGCGGCTTTCACACGCTCGATCCCTTTGGCGACCTGGTGGGCGTAGCCGCCGAATTCCTGACCCAGCGTCAGCGGCGTCGCATCCTGGGTGTGGGTGCGTCCGATCTTGATGATGTCCTTGAACTCCTCGGCCTTGGCGACCAGCGCCTTGTGCAGCTTTTCCAGACCGGGCAGCAGCACGTCACGTGCCTGAAGGGCGATGGCCACATGCATGGCCGTCGGGAAGGTGTCGTTCGACGACTGCCCCATGTTCACATGATCATTCGGGTGAACAGGCTTTTTCGAGCCCATCTCGCCGCCAAGGATTTCGATGGCGCGGTTGCTGATGACCTCGTTGGCGTTCATGTTCGACTGGGTGCCCGAACCGGTCTGCCAGACGACCAGCGGGAAGTTGTCGTCAAACTTGCCTGCAACCACTTCCGAGGCAGCTTGCACCATGGCCTTGCCGATCGCCGGGTCCAGCTTGCCCATGGCCATGTTCACCTCGGCCGCGGCCTGTTTGATGATGCCCAGCGCCCGGATGATCGGCACAGGCTGTTTTTCCCAGCCGATCGGAAAGTTCAGGATCGAACGCTGCGTCTGCGCCCCCCAGTACTTGTCGGCAGGAACCTCCAGCGGGCCGAAGCTGTCGGTTTCGGTGCGGGTCTTGGTCATGTCGGATACCCCTTGCGATTTTGCCGGCCTTGTAGCCCCGAAGCGCCAGATTCGCAAATAGTATGCGAAAGTATGCAGTTAGCGCTCATGCTCCCTGACGAAAGACATAGACGCGGGCTGGGGGCAAATTCGCCCAGATTCTAGGGCTTTTCACATGGGTCAGGTTAAAGCGCGCCCGCACCACCTCGGACAGCGGGGGCCGCGGACCATAGGTGATCTGCACGAAAGGCGCGCCCCGTTTCATCCTCGACAATGCCGCACCTACGATTGCCGCTTGCAATGCATCAGGCATCAGCAACGTCGGCACGCCCGAGATCACTGCATCCAGTTCCCGGTACCCGACGTTGACCATCTCTTGCGCAGGCAGGTTGTGGACAACGGTACGGGGAAAGCGTTGGCGCAGCCGGTCGCAGAACGCGGCGTTCAGCTCATAAAGCTCCAGCCGTTCAGGGGACAGGCCCGACGCAAGAATGGCGCGGGTGATTGTGCCGGTGCCCGCGCCGATTTCGGCCACGGCCTCCATCTGCCGGGTGACGGGCCGCGCCATCTCATTCGCGGCTGCGCGCCCGGTTGGAACGATGGCACGGATTTCAGAGGGACGGCGAAGGAATTGGCCAAGAAACAGCGACAGATCGGACAAGCGGAAACCTCCTGCTAGCAAGCCGGTCTCCGCCTTTATTACCTGGCCGTTACAGTGATGTGACGTTCAGGCTGGTGCGGAATCATTTGCGCCATTTGTCGAGGCTGACCACCTCGGCACCGCCCTTTGGAGTATCGTCATCGGGCTTTTCGGGGGTGGCCTCTTCGGCCTCTTCCTCTTCATCCTCGTCTTCTTCGTGGTTTTCAAACCGCAGGCCGAATTCGACCGAGGGGTCCACAAAGGTCCGCAGGGCGTCAAAGGGGATGTAAAGCGGCTCGGGCGAGTTGCCAAAGTTCAGCGTGACGCTGAACCCATCCGGCGTTACCGAGAGATTGTCAAACCAGTGCTGCAACACAATGGTCATTTCCTCGGGGTAACGCTCGCGCAGCCAGTCAGCCATCTGCACGTCCGAATCGCGGGTGTCGAAGGTGATAAAGAAATGATGCTCACCGGGCAGCCCCTCACGCGCCACCGAGTCCAGCACATCCGCAATCAGCCGCTGCATGGCCCGATGCATCATTCCGCCGTAATCTATTCCGCGTGCCATGGCGTCCTCCGTCGTGCTTGGGGGCCAGCATAGGGAATTGGGACGGCTTGAAAAGCCCCTAGCGACAACCTCAGCGTGGCAAACGCTGTCGCCGTTCACGCCTGCAGGCGGCGGAAAACCTGTAGCAAGGCAGTACTTGCGCGGATCGAAAAAATTCTGGGATATCAGAGAGAAGATGGCGCGGTTGACGGGGCTCGAACCCGCGACCCCCGGCGTGACAGGCCGGTACTCTAACCAACTGAGCTACAACCGCGCATCGTTTCGGCGATATATGTGGTGGTGGCGCGGTTGACGGGGCTCGAACCCGCGACCCCCGGCGTGACAGGCCGGTACTCTAACCAACTGAGCTACAACCGCGCAGACCACTTTCCCCGGATCGCCGTCCGGGGTGCGAGGGGGTTTACGCATGGGGGCGCGTGGCGTCAAGGCCGATCTTGTGCAAAAAACAAATGGGCGCCCCGAAAGGCGCCCCGCTTTGTGTCAGAAAAGGTGTGCGGCCTTACTTTCGCACGGTCTTTACGTCGAAATCGGGCAGCGCCTCGAGCTCGGCTTTGGTGTAATTGGTGGCAAAGAAAGTGTCATTGCCGATGGTCACCAGATGGATCGCATCCTTGCCAAGCAGCACTTTCTTGGCACCGATTCCCAAAAAGCCCCCGATATCGGCGATATAGCCGACGACCTGGCCCGAATCATCCAGCACGATATCGTTCACCTTGGCGATGTCCTGCCATTCGGCCGGACGCTCTTCGACCGCAGGATCAACCCATTCGGTGGTCGAGGGCTGGTTGGTGGTCCAGATGCGACGGCTGGTCAGCCAGCTCGACAACACGCCGGGATCAGCCTCGGAAATCGCGGGCGGATTGACGTCGGGCGGAGCGACCACAGCCTCGGCAGCCGCTTCTCCCGCGGCAGCAGCGTCGTCCGCAGCAGTGGCGGCGGCGTCAGCGGCACTATCAGCCGCCGCGGCAGCATCCTCGGCCGCATCAGTGGCGGCATCCGCAGCGGCATCGCCCATCCCGGTCGCGGCATCCGCCGCGTCATTCGCAGCATCGGCGGCCGCGTCACCCGCCTCGGCCGCAGCGTCGGCGGCGGCATCCGCGGCCTGACCCGCGGCATCGCCTGCCTCGGCCGCCGCTTCAGCAGCAGCCCCGGCAGCATCGTCTGCCGCATCGGCTGCGGCAGCGCCAGCGTCTTCGGCGGCCTGCATGGCCTGATCAGCAGCATTCTCGGCTGCGGTAGCGGCGTCCTGAGCCTGCTCGGCCGGAGTCACGGGCAGCGTCGCCGGTTCGGTTTGCGCAAAGGCAGGACCGGCAAGGGCCAGCGTGGTGGCAGCAATGACAAGAGGTTTCATGGACGTTGTCCTTTCCGGTTGTCGTTGTCTCGAACGGCGCACGCGCCGTCATTACGTTCGTCCAACGCCCCTGTCAGAGGCATCGTTCCCCCCAGAGTGGTGCTGGAATGATCACAAGGCGGAAATCCGCCCGTGAGCGGTGGCGTCACCCGGTCCCGTTTTAGCGACGGCGCGGATGGCTGATGCGACCACCGCAAACCGGCCCGGGTGCACCCGTGGTGCCAGGACCCGAGGTCGGCAGCCCCCGCAACACCCGCACTGCGAGCCAGCCAAAGGCCTGCGCCTCAAGCATGTCCCCGTCGAGCCCCGCGTCCTCGACCGGCGCGACATGGGCAGGCAGCCTTGCAGATAGCGCCGCCATCATCGCCGCATTGTGACGCCCGCCACCGCAGACAAGCACCCGTTCCACCGGGGTCAGCGCCGCCAGCCCCGCCGCCACCGCCGCCGCCGCCGCATGGGTCAGAGTCGCCGCCGCATCGGCATCCGAAAGCCCCGCGACCTCGGCCACAAGAGCGGGAAAGGCGTCGCGATCAAGCGATTTGGGCACCGGTCGGGCAAAATAGGGATCGCACAGGAAACGGGCGATAACCTCTTCGGCGGGCGTGCCTTGCAACGCAAGCTGACCGCCCTCATCCCTTGCCAGCCCGTGACGGGCGCGCATCAGGTCATTGATCGGCGCATTGGCGGGGCCGGTATCAAAGGCAATACAGCCCCCCGGTGCCTCGGGCGATGCAGCGGCTGGATCAACCAGTGTCAGGTTGCCGACGCCGCCAAGGTTCAGAAACGCAACCGGCGCGCGCGGCAAAAGCCCCTGCCCCATTGCCCATTCCGCGCAGGCCCAGTGGAAAAAGGGGGCAAGCGGCGCGCCTTCGCCGCCCTGTCGCACGTCCTCGGAACGGAAATCCCACACCACGGGCCGGTCAAGCAGTTGCGCGAGTGCCGCGCCGTCTCCGGCCTGATGTGTGCCACGACCGCCCGGATCATGGGCAAGCGTCTGGCCGTGATAGCCGACCAGCTCGGCCTCGGGAAAGGTTTCGGCCAAGGCCGCATGGGCCGCAACGGACAGCGCAGCGGCCTCGGCCACATCAGGCCCGCCCGGCCATTGGCCAAGCGCGGCGTGAAGCAACCCCGCCTCATTATCCGAATAACCGCGCCACGTGCTGCGACCAAAACCAGCGATACGCTGACCGTCCGTTTCGATCACCGCCGCATCCACCCCGTCAAGCGAGGTTCCCGACATCATCCCCAGCGCCCGGATCATCGCGCTTTCCCTTCGCTGTTTCCCCCGGTATATCCGCGCCAGTGGAAAGGAACAGCCCATGACATATCGTGCCAAATCCGATTTTCTTAACGTGATGATCGAGCGTGGCTATCTGGCAGACTGCACCGACCTGCAGGCGCTGGATGAGGCCCTGATCAACGGAGCGGTGACGGCATATATCGGCTATGACGCGACCGCGGCCAGCCTGCATGTCGGGCACCTGCTGAACATCATGATGCTGCGCTGGTTCCAGAAAACCGGCAACCGTCCGATCACCCTGATGGGCGGCGGCACCACCAAGATCGGCGACCCGAGCTTTCGCTCGGAAGAGCGTCCTTTGCTGACGCCCACTCAGATTGATGAGAACATCGCCGGTATGAAGCAGGTCTTTGCCCGCTACCTCGATTATGGCGAGGGGCGCGCGATGATGCTCAACAACGCCGAGTGGCTGGATAGTCTGAACTACCTCGATTTCCTGCGCGACATCGGCCGGCATTTCAGCGTGAACCGGATGCTGTCGTTCGAATCGGTCAAGTCCCGGCTTGACCGCGAACAGTCGCTAAGCTTCCTCGAATTCAACTACATGATCCTGCAGGCCTATGATTTTCTTGAACTGCACCGCCGCTATGGCTGCCGGCTGCAGATGGGCGGCTCGGATCAGTGGGGCAATATCGTCAACGGGATCGACCTGACCCGCAGGGTGCTCGACGCCGAGATCTGGGGCCTGACCTCGCCGCTGCTGACCACCTCGGACGGGCGCAAGATGGGCAAGTCGGCGGGCGGGGCTGTCTGGCTGAATGGCGCGATGCTGTCGCCCTATGAGTTCTGGCAGTTCTGGCGCAACACCACCGATGCCGATGTCGGCCGCTTCCTTAAGCTTTATACCGAGCTGCCGGTGGATGAGTGCAACCGTCTGGGCGCGCTGTCCGGGTCGGAAATCAACGCCGCCAAGATCATCCTTGCCAATGAGGTGACGACGCTGCTGCACGGGGCCGAGGCCGCCGCCAGCGCCGAAGCCACCGCACGTCAGGTCTTTGAACAGGGTGGCGCCGGCGGCGATCTTGAGGTGGTGACGGTCAGCCCCGACGCTCTGGCGGCCGGGCTGACGGTGGTGCAGCTGCTGACCCAGACCGGCATCACCACCTCGGGCAAAGAGGCCAAGCGCCTGATCGCCGAAGGCGGGCTGCGGCTGAACAACGAGGCTGTCTCGGACCCCTTGCTTGCGGTTGACGCGGCGCTGATCGGGGATGGGCTCAAGGTCTCGGTCGGCAAGAAAAAGCACCGTATGGTGCAAATGGGATAACCCAAAAGGCCGGCAGAAACGCCGGCCTTTTTCATCACCCCGCCCTTAGCCCGCCTGCCAGACCCGTACCGCCTCAAGCGGCCAGACCAGCATCAGCACATTCAGGATCAGCCCGTCGCGGATCAGCCAGGTAGTCAGCGCCTCGAACCCCAGAACCAACAGGACAGAGGCCCAGACCGGCAAGCGCGAGGCCAGCATAAAGCCCAGCACCATCGCCAGAATATCCGCGACCGAGTTCAGCACGCTGTCGCCATAATAATCGAGCGAGATGGTCACCGAGCGATAGCGTTCGATGATCGCATCCGAGTTCTCGACCAGCTCCCATGCCGCTTCGACCAGCGTGGCGATGGCCAGTCTCCAGCCAAAGCTGATCCGGCGCGCAACCAGCCATAGTCCCGCATAGAACAGGATGCCGTGGATGATATGAGAGGGCGTGTACCAATCCGCGATATGCTGCGAATTTTCAGAGGTCATGGTCTGGCCATACCACAGCTTGATATGGCCACATTTGCAGATCGGCTCGCGTCCGATCCACAGTAACCAGGCCGCAGCCAGAAGGATGATGAAAAAGGTGGCCCAGTAAGGGGCAAGGCGGCGTGTAAACATAAAGGAAACTCAAATCATTCTCGCGGCCCGCTGTCCATGGGGTGAATCGCGACGCCTCAGCCTGCGCGCAGCGCCGCCGCCATCACCCTGTCCAGCGCCTGCAAAAAGCGCGCCCGCTCGGGCTTGCCAAAACTTCCGCCCCGACCCTGATGAAAGGGATCGGCGGCGCGGATATCCTGCATCAGATCGCGCGTCGCCAGCCTGGGACCGATATTCGTCGCGGTCAGCACCTCGCCGTCGTGCTGCACCACCTGCGCCCCGGCCTTAATGCAGCGATCCGCCAAAGGCAGGTCAGAGGTCACCACCACATCGCCCCGCCCACAATGCGAGGCGATCCACCGGTCCGCTGCGTCCAGCCCTTCTGACACGATCACAAGCGAGACGAGCGGATTGGCCGGAGGCCGCAATCCGCCATTGCAGACCAGCACCATTGGCACGCGCAGCCGGGTTGCGACCCGTTCGGCCTCGGCCTTGACCGGGCAAGCGTCGGCATCAATGTAAAGCGTCGTCAACGGGCTCTCCGTTCAGAGGAAATGGGGTCTCTGCCCTGCGCCTCAGGCGGCGCGATGGCGGTTTCGGGCGATTGCCGTGATGCAGCCGAGGTTTCTCACGCCTTCTTTGCCTGCAAAAGATAGGTCATGGGGATCGGCGCCTCTCACCCCTCATAAATGTCATATCCGGGTTCCCGTATCGAGTGTCCGAATTCCTTTAGTGACGTAATAGCCAGTCCGGCCACGGCACAGGCGTCACGATTTCGCCAAGCGTATGTCAAAACCAGTAACCAGTGGCACCAGCGCCATGATCTATGCCGTCATATGAGATCAGGCCGTCCTCTTTGATCGGGTCTTTATGGAAATAGCAGATAGCAGGCTCATGCAGCATGGCGCTGTCTGGGTCGAACATTTGCATGGCAGGGTGGGTTTCATAAATTACCAGATGGCCACCCGGAGAAAGAAGCTTGGCGACGATCTGAAAGAACCCCATCAAGGGCGGAAATCCAGTTCAGCACGCCAATTGCGATCAGAACCAGATCAAAGGTGCCGATGTCCTTTGGCAGACCATATATATCAGCCTTGATCAGGCGAGGTTTCAGGCCGACCTCCGCTGCAAGAAGCCTCGCCTGCCCAAGAAAAGCGCCTGACTGATCTATACCTGCCGACGGCTGAATGCCTGGTGACACCAGCGATAGCAGTTCACGGGCACTATTGCGTCCCGCCTGAACCGCCGGTTTCCATCAAGGCCAAGGGTCTGGATTGTCCCTGTCAGCACCTGATCCAACACGGAAAATCCTGACTGGACGGCTTGCTCTAAAAGTCGCTTCCATCTCTCTCCCTGCCCGTGCAACGAGGCGGACGCATCCCATCCAGCCTTGTTTGCGGCTGTGAATGATGTGATCGGGTCCGTCATGACGAATGCTTCTCGGCAATGACAGCGTTACGAACCCGCCCGAGGGTTAACGGAATATGGGCGCAGAGTAGCGGCTGAAACGCCTCAGGCTGTCCGGGCAGATATCTCCCGACAAAAAAAAGCCCCGCACAGGCGGGGCTTTCGGGTCTGTTGGCGGTTTTATTCCGCGACCGTCACCTTGACCATGTAATCAGGATCGACCACCGCGCCATTGGCGGCCGGATCGCCCTTTTTGACCGCGTTAAGCACATCCCAGCCGTCGATCAGCTGACCAACCACGGTATATTGCCCGTCAAGGAAGGTCGCCGGGGCCAGGTCGATAAAGAACTGGCTGTTGGCGCTGTCCGGGTCCTGCGAACGGGCCATGCCCACGGTGCCAGCCTGAAAGCTGACATCGTTGAACTCGGCTTTCAGGTCAGGCAGGTCCGAACCGCCCATGCCGGCGCGGGCGGTGTCGCCGCCGTGCTTGCCGAACTCGACATCGCCGGTCTGGGCCATAAAGCCGTCGATCACGCGGTGAAAGACCACCCCGTCATAGGCACCCGATTTCGCCAGCGTCACCAGACGCTCGACATGTTTCGGGGCCTTGTCGTTATAAAGGTCCAGCACGATGCGGCCCTTGGGATTACCCTTGGAATCGGCAACCTCGATCACAAGGTTCGGCCCCGGACCGTCGGTCACCCCCGGCAGCCCCTCGGCCATGGCGGTATGGGCGGCCATGCCAGCCATCAGCGATGCGGAAAGCAGAACCTTACGCAACATCGGCCGCCACCTTTACCGAGATCATCCGGTCGGGGTTCGCCGGCGGCTCGCCGCGAGCGATGCGGTCCACGTGCTCCATCCCCTCGATGACGCGGCCGTAAACGGTGTATTGGCCGTTCAGAAAGTGGTTGTCCTTGAAGTTGATGAAGAACTGGCTGTTGGCCGAGTTCGGGTTCATCGACCGCGCCGCGCCCAGCGTGCCACGGTCATGTGGCAGACGCGAGAACTCGGCCGGCAGGTCCGGCAAGTCCGAACCGCCGGTCCCCGCGCGCGAGGGGTTCCAGCCGTTTTCCATATTGGCATGTTCGACATCACCGGTCTGGGCCATGAAGCCCTCGATCACGCGGTGAAAGGCCACGTTGTCATATTTCCCGGCGCGGGCCAGCTCTTTCATGCGATCGACATGTTTCGGCGCAACATCGGGCAGCAGCTCGATCACCACCGGGCCGTCCTTCAGCTCGATGATGACCGTGTTCTCGGGATCCTTGATCTCGGCCATGGGGGTCTCCTTCTGATGGCTTGGGCAAAGGCATAAGCGTTTCGCCCCGCCCAGACAACGCCACCATTTGCCGAGGCGATCCCCCGCCGGCGCTGGTTGACGAAAATGTCATGATGCAGGAAAACAGCGCCGGGGCGGCGGAGCCCAGCATGAAAGGGACGAGAGCATGGCGGATTTCAACACGATCGACGACCTGGATCTTGACGGCAAGGTGGTGCTTGTCCGCGTGGACGTGAACGTCCCGGTCGAAAATGGTCAGGTCACCGACGCTACCCGGATCGAAAAGATCGTGCCGACCGTCAAGGATATTCAGGCCAGGGGCGGTATCCCGGTGCTGCTGGCCCATTTCGACCGCCCCAAAGGCAAACGCGTCGACAGCATGAGCCTGAAAGTCGTCGTTCCGACGCTGGAAAAGGCGCTTGGCCAGCCGGTGAAATTCTCGGAAGAGGCCATCGGCGGCCCGGCGAAACGTGCCGTCGCCGATCTGGCCAGGGGCGATGTGCTGCTGCTGGAAAACACCCGCTTCTATCCGGGCGAGGAAAGCAACGACCCGACCTTTGCCGCCTCTCTGGCCGCGCTGGGGCAGGCCTATGTTAACGACGCCTTCTCGGCCGCGCATCGCGCCCATGCCTCGACCGAAGGGATCGCGCGGCTGCTGCCCGCCGCCGCCGGCAGGCTGATGGAGGCCGAGCTGAAGGCGCTGGACGCCGCGCTTGGCAATCCGCAGCGCCCGGTCGTCGCGGTGGTCGGGGGCGCCAAGGTCTCGACCAAGCTCGACCTGCTCGGCAACCTCATCGAAAAGGTCGATCACCTCGTCATCGGCGGCGGTATGGCAAACACCTTCCTCGTCGCTCAGGGGATCGAGGTCGGCAAATCTCTGGCCGAACGCGACATGGCCGATACAGCGCGTGAGATTCTGGGCAAGGCGGAACAAGCCGGATGCACCATTCACCTGCCGGTGGACGTGGTTGTCGCGCGCGAGTTCAAGGCGGGTGCCGAGAATGAGACTGTGGCGGCGGATGCCTGCCCGGCCGATGCCATGATCCTGGACGCTGGTCCGGCAACGGTGGCCAGGATCACCGAAGTCTTTGACACCAGCCGCACGCTGATCTGGAACGGCCCGCTTGGCGCCTTTGAGATTCAGCCCTTTGACGCAGCGACCAATGCCGCCGCGCAAGAGGCCGCCCGCCTGACGCAGGAAGGCAAGCTGATCTCGGTCGCCGGTGGCGGCGATACGGTGGCAGCCCTGAACAAGGCAGGCGTGGCAAGCAGCTTTACCTTTATCTCGACCGCCGGGGGCGCGTTCCTTGAGTGGATGGAGGGCAAGGAACTGCCCGGCGTCGCTGCCTTGCAGAAGCGCTGAAACCGCAAGGATGGGATCAGGGGCCGCAATGGCCCCTTTTTTCCTATCTGTCAGCCCCGCATCCCGGCACGCCCCCTTGCGAATCTCCTGGATGGTCACAGACAGGGGAAAACCCGGCGCGGCGGAAATCGTGGCCAAACCCCGACAAAAATGGCACGCACTGTGCCTTCTTTCCCGACAGGCAGGCGGGGTCCGGCCTGACAGATGCGCCGTTAGCGCAATCTGAATTGCCCTTGCCAACCGGTCTGCTAATCACCGCCTCAAGTCAGAAATGGAGTTCCCGATGCAGATGACCGATACCGTCCGCAAGATCCTCGCCAATTATGAAGGCGAAGCACCGGGCGTGAAGGCCCAACTGGCCCGCATGCTGATGACCGGCAAACTGGCCGGCACCGGCAAGATGATCATCCTGCCCGTGGACCAGGGGTTCGAACATGGGCCGGCGCGCAGCTTTGCCCCGAACCCTGCCGGCTACGACCCCCATTATCACTATCAGCTCGCCATCGACGCCGGGCTGAACGCCTATGCAGCGCCGCTGGGCATGATCGAGGCAGGTGCCGACACCTTTGCCGGCCAGATCCCGACCATCCTCAAGGTGAACTCGGCCAACTCGCTGATGTCGGACACCGCCGGCAAGAACCAGGCGATCACCGCTTCGGTCGATGATGCGCTGCGGCTGGGCTGCGCGGCCATCGGCTTTACCATCTACCCGGGCAGCGACATGGCGCTGGACATGATCGAAGAGATCGTCGAGATGCGCCGCGAAGCCGCCGCCAAGGGTGTTGCGACCGTGATCTGGTCCTATCCGCGCGGCGAAGCGATCTCGAAAGACGGCGAAACTGCGATCGACATCGCGGCCTATGCAGCCCAGATCGCGGCCCTGATCGGTGCGCATATCATCAAGATCAAACTCTCGACCGATCACCTTGAGCTGCCCGAGGCCAAAAAAGTCTATGAATCCAATGGTATCGACATTTCGACCCAGGCCAAACGGGTCGAACACTGCATGCAGGCCGCCTTTAACGGCCGCCGTCTGGTGGTGTTCTCGGGCGGTGCTGCCAAGGGCGCGGATGCGGTTTACGACGACGCTCGCGCCATCCGTGACGGCGGCGGCAACGGCTCGATCATCGGCCGCAACAGCTTCCAGCGTTCGCGCGAAGATGCGCTGCAAATGCTGCAAAAGCTGGTCGATATCTATCTGGGCAAAGCCTGATCTCAGGCCCCCGGCGAGGAAGATATCCCCGCGGAATATCTGGTCGAAACAAGCGGCGTCCCTTGCGGGGCGCCCTTTTCCTTTGGGCCAAGATTGCCTAGTCTCTGGCCCGACAGACAGAAGGATGGGTGCATGTCGTTTTTCTCAAAGCTGCGCGACCGGTTGACGCGATCCTCGTCGAAGATCGGCGCGGGGCTGGAGGATATCGTCTCGGACGGAGCTGCACAGACCCAGCCACCGGCTTCCGAACCGGCCCCCGCCCCGGCAACCCCAGCCGCGCCCCCCGCCCCGGCACCGGACACCGCCCCGGCGGCTGAAGCCGAGACCCGGCCCGGCGTTCTGGGTCGTCTGTTTGGCCGCGCCACAGCCCCCGCCGAACCCCGGCGCGAGCTTGACGATGCGATGCTGGAAGAGCTGGAAGAGATGTTGATCCAGGCCGATATGGGCGTCGAGACCGCGCTGCGCGTCACCGCGAATATCGCTGAAGGCCGCATGGGCCGTCGCGTCTCGGCGACCGAGCTGAAAGAGCTGCTGGCCAATGAGATCACCCGCATCATGACGCCGGTGGCCAAGCCCCTGCCCATCTATCCCAAACGGCCGCAGGTGGTTCTGGTGGTGGGCGTTAACGGCTCGGGCAAGACGACGACGATCGGCAAGCTTGCCAGCCAGTTCAAAGCGGCGGGCAAGAATGTCGTGATCGCCGCAGGCGATACATTCCGCGCCGCTGCCGTCGAGCAATTACAGGTCTGGGGCCAGCGCGCCGGCGTGCCGGTGCTGACCGCGCCCGAAGGGTCCGACCCTGCAAGCCTTGCCTTTGACGCCATGACCAAGGCCGAGGCCGAGGGCGCGGATCTGTTGATGATCGACACGGCCGGACGGCTGCAAAACCGTCAGGACCTGATGGAAGAGCTGGCAAAGATCGTCCGCGTCATCCGCAAAAAGGACCCGTCAGCCCCGCATAACACCCTGCTGGTGTTGGACGCGACCACGGGCCAGAACGCGCTGAGCCAGGTCGAGATCTTTCAAAAGCTGGCCGATGTGTCGGGTCTGGTGATGACCAAGCTGGACGGCACGGCGCGCGGCGGCGTGCTGGTGGCGCTGGCCGACCGCTTTGGCCTGCCGATCCATGCCATCGGCGTCGGCGAACAGATCGACGATCTGGACGCCTTTGACGCCAGCGATTTTGCCCGCGCCCTGGTCGGACTGGACAGCTAAAGCTTACGGCTTGACCAGATGCGCGTCGGTCCGGGTATCCTCGGCCGGGGCGACATTGCCGACCGGATCAGCCTCGGGCATCGTCACCTCTTGCGGCGGGGTAAAGGCCGCGGTCAGCTCGGCGGTCTTTTCCTGTTTGTCATAGATGCAGACATAGCGGTCGGCCGCCCCATCCTCAAAGGCGGTAATCAGCAAAGCCGCGCCATAGCTTTCCGAGCCAAAGGGGTTGACCTCAATCATGGTCTCGCCCTCTTGGGGGGCAAGCGCCGAACAGGCGGTCTCGACATCCTTGCGGAACTGTTCCCACTCGGCCTCGGAAGAGGCAAGCGCGGGGCCGACGGACAAGAGCAGCATCAGGATGGCGTGGCGCATCGGCTTTCTCCCTTTTCGTGCGACAAACCTAACGCGCCAGAACGCCTTGGGTTTCTAAATCCCCAGCAGGGCAGCGAAATCCCTTACCTCACCCTCATCCCCGGCAGCAACGGAACGCAGCAGCGTCGCCTGCGACTGCAAGACAGGTTCGCCAATGACCTTGAGGTGGTTGGCACGCAGCGTCTCGCCCGAGGATGTGATATCGGCAATCGCCTCGGCCGTCAGGTTCGCAACCGTCCCTTCAGTCGCGCCCTGACTGTCAACCAGCTGATAATCCGCGACTTCTTCGGCTGACAACCAGGCACGCACCAGCCTGTGATATTTGGTGGCGATACGCAGGCGAAAGCCGTGTTCCGCCCGGAAATCGCGGGCAATGGCAGCGAAATCGTCCAACGTTTCGCAATCGCTCCAGCAGGCAGGAACGGCAAGGATCAGGTCGGCGTGGCCAAAGCCCATCGGGGCCAGTTCTTCGACATGGCTGCGCCAACCGGCCAGCTTTTCCCGAATCAGATCAATGCCGGTCACACCCAGATGGATGCGGCCCGCCTGCAATTCACGCGGGATCTCACCCGCCGACAGCAACACCAGCGTCACATTCGCAGCGCCCTCAACCCGGCCCGCATATTCACGCTCCGAGCCCGCGCGCGACAGGCGCACGCCACGGGCGGCGAACCAGTCAAAGGTCTGCTCCATCAGCCGCCCCTTGGACGGCACGCCCAGCCGGATCATGACAAGCCTCCCAGTTCATGGACAAGGCCCGGGCGGATGATGCCCCCGACAGCAGGAATCGAGCGACCCCGCGCCTGCCCCAGCACCGCCGCCAGCGCGTCATAACGCCCGCCCGAGGCGACCGGAGGCCAGTCCTCGCGTCCCAAAGCGGCAAAGCTGAAGGTCATGCCGTCGTAATATTCCATCGTATGCCGACCATGGCTTGCATCGAACCGGATCGCGCCAACGTCGATGCCTCGGGCCGACAGCGCAGTCAGGTTACGCTCAAGCCGGTCCACGGCCTCGGCGATATCGGGGATTTCGGCACTGAGGATGCGCAGTTGGCGCAGCGCCTCGGGCGCAGGTGCAGAGATAGCGAAAAGCTGTTCAAGCCGCGTAACCCATTGCGCGGACAAAGGCGCCTCGGCAACATCGCTGCGCAACCGGTCAATGCGGGCCTGCATCTCATCGGCCGAACGCAAGCCCGTCCAGGGCGCGGGGTTGTCGGGAAACTCGCGCGATTCGGCCGGCGCGGCAAAACGCGCAAGCAGCCGGGCAAAGCGCCGTGGCCGCCAGATATGATGCAGCAGCGCCGCGCGCCGCGCGCCCGACAGCGGCAGGGCGCGCACCGCATCCATCAGCAGGTCCATATCGCCCATGGTCGCCTGCAAACGCAGTGGCGCAAGGATGTCGTGAAAAAGCGCAAAGACCTCGGCATCAGCATCCGGGTCGCGGGCGAAAAGCTCAAACCCCGCCTGCAGATATTCGTTGTCGCGCGGATGTTCGGGCCGGGTTTCGCCGTGGTCCTGTTTGCGGAAAACCTCGCCCAGATAGCAATAGCGGGCCGGCTCGGCACCGTTTGCCATATGCATCTGCACCACCGGCACGGTGAAATCGGGGCGCAACATCATCTCACCCCGGATCGGGTCCTGGGTGACATAGGCGCGGGCGCGAATGTCCTCGCCATAAAGGTCAAGAAGCGTCTCGGCCTCAAGCAGGATGTCGGGCGCGACCTCCTGCGCCCCCGCAGCGCGAAAGGCGGCAAGGATCTGCTGGCCGATGGCCTGTTTCTCGCGCTTGCTCATCCGAGGATACGCCGCACTTCCGCGACAAGCTGGTCGCGGGGCACCTCGGTCTGGGCCGGCTGGGCCTTCCATTCCTCATGGCTGGCCTCGGCTGCGATCCTGGCCCCAAGGATCAGGTCCTTGACCTGCACGACGCCCCGCTGGGCTTCATCCGTACCCTGGATGATGGCGACGGGCGCGTTGCGCTTGTCAGCATATTTCAACTGGTTGCCAAAGTTCTTGGGATTGCCAAGATATACCTCGGCCCGGATGCCGGCGGCGCGCAATTCAGCGGCCATGGCCTGATATTCCGCCATACGGTCGCGGTCCATGACGGTAACGACTACCGGGCCCTGATCGGAGCCGCCCATCAGCCCCTTGGCGCGCAACGCAGCAAGCAGCCGATCCACACCGATCGACACGCCAGTCGCCGGGACCTTCTGCCCGGTAAAACGCTCGACCAGCCCATCATAGCGCCCGCCGCCCGCGACCGAGCCGAATTGACGCTTGCGACCCTTTTCATCAAGGATCTCAAAGGTCAGCTCGGCCTCGAATACCGGGCCGGTGTAATAGCCAAGCCCGCGCACGATCGAAGGATCGATGACGGCACAATCCTCACCAACCCCCATGGCGGCCAGCATCGCAGCGATCTGTTCCAGCTCATCAACGCCCTCGACCCCAATGGCAGAGGTGCCGACAGCGGCGCGCAGATTGGCCAGTGTCTGGGTATTGTCCGCGCCCTTCGAGGTCAGGAAGGCCAGTACCGGCGCAGCCTGTTCGGCTGTCAGCCCCACACCCTCGATAAACGCACCGCTGTCATCCTTGCGCCCCGTCGTCAAAAGCTGGCGGACGCCCTCTTCTCCAATCTTGTCGAACTTGTCGATGGTACGCAGGACAGCATCGGCAGCCTGTCCCTCGGTCACGCCCATAGCCTCAAGAATGCCGTTCAGCACCTTGCGGTTGTTGATGCGGATCAGGTAGTCGCCGCGCCGGATCCCCGCATGCTCCAGTGCCGCAGCCAGCATGGCGCAGATCTCGGCATCCGCCGCGACCGAGGCCGAACCGACCGTATCAGCGTCGCATTGATAGAACTGGCGAAAGCGGCCTGGACCGGGCTTTTCGTTGCGCCAGACCGGCCCCATCGCATAACGGCGATAAGGCGAAGGCAGATCGTTCCGGAACTGTGCCGCGACCCGTGCCAAAGGCGCGGTCAGGTCATAGCGCAGCGCCAGCCAATCGCCCGAACCACCGCCCGGCACCTCGGCTTCTTGCCAGGCAAAGACGCCGGCATTGGGGCGGTCCACGTCGGGAAGGAACTTTCCCAGCGCCTCGACGGTTTCCACCGCACTGGTTTCAAGCGGCTCAAAGCCGTGGCGATGATAGATCTCGGCGATGCGGTCGAGCATCTGCTTGCGCTCGGTCACATCCGCACCGAAATAGTCACGGAACCCCTTGGGCGTCTCGGCCTTGGGGCGGGGCTGTTTCTTCAGATCTTTCGCCATGGTTTGCCTCGGGCTTTTCCATGGGCGGGTCTAACGGATGGAGGATGGATGGACAAGCAGACGCAGGACCGGATTGAACGGCTGGAAGAGGCCGTGGCCTATCTGACGCGTACCGTCGAGGATCTGTCGGCCATTGTCGCCCGGCAAGAGGGTGAGATCACCCGCCTTGGGCGCCATGTCGGCATGTTGATGGAGCGAGAGGCCGAACGAGAGGCCGAGGCGGGCACCGTTCCGCTGGCAGATCAGCGCCCACCGCATTGGTAGGCGCCCCGCCTCGCACGATATGTGACGATTAACGGCTGGCCGGGCCAAGACGCGGCCCGGTCGGGGCGGGCGCCTGGGGTGCGGTCAGCGGCGGTTCGGACACCCGGCTCCGGGCGTTCGGCGCAACCGGTGCGGTCAGAGGCGCGGCGGGTTTCGGCGCTGCGCGCATCGGCTGGCTGAACGGCCCACGCGGCTGGGCCGCAGCCTCATCCTCGGGCTGAGCCTGGGTTTGCGGCTGCGCTTCGGCAGGTTCCGCGACCGGTGCGGCAACCGGCGGCGCGACAGGCTCGGCCAGCGGCACCTCTTGTCGGGTCGAAACGGCCAGCGCTCTACGAAAAACCAGCAGGTTGTGATAGACGGTGGTCCGGCTTGTCAGACCCGAACGCTCTTCTGCCGGCAAGGTCTCGGCGCGGACATATTCCCAGCCATCACGGCCCATCTCGTTCAGCACATCGCTGAGCGTGGCGGCAAAGCGTTCGATCCCACTGCGGGCACCCCTGGCCTTTTCGCCGCGCGCGGGTGCAGGAATGACGGTGTATTCATAGCTGGTCATGCGTCTGCCTTTCCTTTGTCGCGCAGGTTAGGCGAGATGAAACGTCAAGGGAAGCACCTCGCGCAGCAGCACCCCTAGCCCGCCCTGCACGAGCGCGTGAGGCCGATCAAAGGCCCCGCATGAAAAAAACCGCCCCCGGCACGAGGGCGGCTGGGTGATCAGGGGAAAGCCGGGCTTCAGCTCAGCTTCCTGGCGACCAGTTCGTTCACAGCAGCCGGGTTGGCCTTGCCGCCGGTCGCTTTCAGCACCTGACCAACGAACCAGCCAGCCAGTTTGGGGTTGGCCTTGGCCTTTTCCACCTGCGCCGGGTTTGCGGCGATGATCTCATCAACCGCCTTTTCGATCGCGCCCAGATCGGTAACCTGCTTCATGCCGCGCTCTTCCACGATTGCGGCGGGGGCGCCCCCTTCGGTCCACAGTATCTCAAACAGGTCCTTGGCGATCTTGCCCGAGATGTCGCCCTTGGCGATCAGGTCGATCACCCCGCCAAGCTGCGCTGCCGAAACCGGAGAATTCTCGACCGTCAGCCCCTCTTTGTTCAGGCGGCCGAACAGCTCGTTGATGACCCAGTTTGCCGCCTGTTTGCCATCGCGGCCAGCAGCGACCTGCTCAAAGAAATTGGCGTTCTCGACCTCGGCAGTCAGCACGCCGGCGTCATATTCCGACAGGCCGAGTTCAGTGACGAAACGCACCTTTTTCTCATCCGGCAGTTCAGGCATCGAGGCCGCAATGCCATCCACCCACTCCTGCTCGATCTCAAGCGGCAGCAGGTCGGGATCAGGGAAATAGCGGTAGTCATGCGCCTCTTCTTTCGAGCGCATCGAACGGGTCTCGCCCCGGTCAGGGTCATAAAGCCGGGTCTCTTGCTCGATCTTGCCACCATCTTCGAGAATGGCGATCTGGCGGCGGGCCTCATATTCGATGGCCTGCTGGATAAAGCGCAGCGAGTTCATGTTCTTGATCTCGCAGCGGGTGCCAAGATGGCTGTGATCGCCCGTTTCCTGATAGCGCTCATAGGCACCGGGCTGGCAGACCGAGACGTTCACGTCGGCACGCAGGTTACCGTTCTGCATGTTGCCGTCACAGGTGCCAAGATAGCGCATGATCTGGCGCAGCTTGGCGACATAGGCGGCAGCTTCTTCAGGGCCGCGGATATCGGGGCGGCTGACGATCTCCATCAGCGCCACGCCGGTGCGGTTCAGATCCACGAAGGACATGTTGGGATCCATGTCGTGGATCGACTTGCCGGCATCCTGTTCAAGGTGGATCCGCTCGATCCGGACACGGCGGGCGACGCCCGGGGCCATGTCCACGATCACTTCGCCTTCGCCCACAATGGGGTGATAAAGCTGGCTGATCTGATAGCCCTGTGGCAGGTCAGGATAGAAATAGTTCTTGCGGTCAAAGGCCGAGACCAGATTGATCCGGGCCCTGAGCCCCAGCCCGGTCTTGACCGCTTGCGCAACGCAGAATTCGTTGATCACCGGCAGCATGCCGGGCATGGCGGCATCGACGAATGCGACATGGCTGTTCGGTTCGGCCCCAAAGCCGGTCGAGGCACCCGAGAACAGCTTGGCATTCGACGCGACCTGAGCGTGAACCTCAAGCCCGATGACCAGTTCCCAGTCCTGTTTCGCCCCCTGAATGACTTTGGGTTCCGGGGCGGTATAGGTCAGATGGTCAAGCATGGCATTTCCCTTGGCAAGGTTGCCCTGCCTTCTAGGCGCTTGGCGCGCGGCTCGCAAGAGTTGCGCGCGGATCGCAGCTGCCTAGCGCCCACCGGGGCGGCCCGGACGGGTCAGGCCATGTTCGGGCGCCTCATCCTGATCGGCAACGATGGGGGCCGCGCTGGGACCATGGGCAAACCGCTCCATCAGAGCGTTTTCAAGGTGGCGGTTCAGGTCGCGGCTCAGCGCTATATATTCCGGGTTCTCATCCACCGGAACGCCGGGCTTCCACACCTCGGCCAGTTCGCGCAGATGCGCACGGTCCATGCGATAAAAGATGCGCTCAAGCTCGGACGCCTCATAGGGGGACAGCCCCATATTTTCGAGCACATAGCGTCCCGCGCGCAGCGAGCTGTCAAAGGTTTCCCGCACGATATGATCGGCCCTGGCAGCATAGAGACGAAAAACGTCGATCCGGTCCCGCGCCCGGGCGATGATGACGATATCGGGGCGCTTTTCACGGGCATAGCGGATCAGACGCAGGTTCGCCTCGGGGTCGTCCAGCGCCGCGACCAGCACCCGCGCCTTGTCAAGACCGGCAGCCATCAGAATCTCGGGCCGGGTCGGATCGCCGAAATAGCCTTTGAAACCGAAACGCCGCATAAGCTGGATCACCTCAAGATCGTGATCAAGCACGGTCGTCTTGTACCCCGACATCGTCACCAAGCGGTTCAGCACCTGTCCAAAGCGCCCCACCCCGGCAATGATGATCGGCTGCTGCTCTGAAATCTCATCCGCGATATCGCTCGCCCTTTCCTCGGCGATACGGCGCGAGATGAAATCCGACAGGATGAACAGCAGCGGCGTCGCCAGCATCGACAACGCAATGACAAGCAGAAACCCCTGCGCCACCAGCCGGGGCAGAATGGCCAGCGACACGGCATAGGAAATCAGCACAAAGCCGAACTCGCCCGCCTGCGCAAGCGACAGGGTAAACAGCATCCGGTCACGCCCGCGAATACCTGTCAGCCGCGCGATCAGATGCAGGATCAGCGCCTTGATGGCGATGACCGTCACCGTGATCCCGATCACTGTCACCGGATATTCGGACAGCAGGCGAAAATTCATCCCTGCCCCGACGGTGATAAAGAACAGCCCAAGCAGCAGGCCCTTGAAGGGCGCGATCTGGCCCTCAAGCTCATGGCGGAACTCAGAGCCTGCCAGCATCACCCCGGCCAGAAAGGTGCCAAGCGCGGGCGAAAGGCCGACGAACTCCATCAACGAGGCGATTCCGACAACGATCAGCAGCGCCATCGCAGTGTCGAGCTCATTCAGGCGTGCGGTATAAACCCAGCGAAACAGGGGCCGGATCAGATACTGGCCGATCAGCACCACCGCCCCTACCGCGCCAAGCGTGACCAAGGCGGCCGCCCAGCCGGGCAGCGCATGCATGAAAGCCTCACCAATATGCTCTTCGGCCTGCGGCAGGGGGGCACGGGTCGCCAGCAGCGGCATCAGCGCCAGCATCGGAATGACGGCAATGTCCTGGGTCAGCAGCACCGCAAAGGCCCCGCGCCCGCCCGGTGTATGCATCAGCGATTTTTCCGACAGTGTCTGCAGGACGATGGCGGTCGAGCTTAGCGCCAGGATCATCCCCAGCGTGACCGAAACATGCCAGTCCTGCCCCAGCGCCATGCCAACCAGCGCCAATAGCACCACGGTGCCGACGATCTGCATGCTGGCAAGGCCCAGCAGGCGCTTGCGCATCTGCCACAGCGCCTGCGGCTCAAGCTCCAGCCCGATCAGGAACAGCATCATTACCACGCCAAATTCGGCGAAATGCTGCAAATCGGCCATCTCGCCCGGCGTCCCGGCAAGCCCGAGCACCGGACCAATGACAATCCCCGCAATCAGATAGCCCAGAACCGAGCCCAGCCCCAGTCGCGCAGACAGCGGCACAGCGATCACCATTGTCATCAGATAGACAGTGGCGATCAGCAGGAATGTCTCCATCAGCGCCCGTCCAGCATGCGCAATTCGTGAACCCGGCCCGCCTTGACATAGGTCAGCCTGCCGTCACCGATCGAGTTGATCGTGCCGCCGTCAATGCGGTCGCCGATACGGACCGTCACCACCTTGCCGTTGCGCAGCCGGATCAGCGCGCGGCTGGCCTTGCCCGCGCCAATGATGCCAATGATCGTCGTCCGGCCTACATTAAGGCCGCGCGGTTGCGTCGCAGCCTTGGCCACACTGGCCGAGGTCGGGCTTTTGGACAGGGCGGCGGCGGCAATCTCGGGCTCGTTATCGACCTCGGGTGGCTTGTATTCCTGACGGCGGGCGCGGGCTGCGCGTTCTTCGGCCTCGGCCTGCGCACGGGCGCGGGCTTCGGCCTGGGCGCGGGCCTCGGCCTCGGCCTTGGCGTCAGCGGCGGCACGGGCACGAATGCGCGCCTCGGCCTGCGCCTGAAGCTGCTCGTCAAGCTTGCGGCGCGCGGCAAGCTCTGCCTCGCTGGGTCCGGCAGCGGCGGGCGGCTCAGGCGCGGCAGCCGGGGCATCTGGCGCCGCTGCTGCGGCGGCGGCGACAGGAGCATCTCCGCGCCGGGGCGGCAGCGGCGATGACGCCAGCGCCGAAAGCTGCACCCCACCCGGAGTTGCGGGGGACGCGGCGACCGCAGCCGAGATCGCCTCTTCGACCGCCTGACTGGGAATGGCAGCTCGACCGGAACGTGCTGGCGGACGCGGTGAGCCACGCAAAAGCCCGCCCGAATCCCGGGCGGGCGCGGCAGCCGTGACGCGTTCGGGCCGGTCCGGTGGCGGCGTGGTCGCCGATCTGATTGCAGCATCAATGGCTGAAGGGCTGACCGCATCGCTGGCTGTGGCCGGAGACGCCCCACCCGGCTTATGCGGCGGGCGGACCTGCGCCAGCCGCGCATCAGGTGACGGATCGGGCAGACCCGTGACCAGCGCACTGCGGCCCAGATCCTGAATCAGCAGGCGCAGATGCAGTTGCTCAGCCGGGGTCAGCTCATCATTGGCCTGGACGGCACCCAGAACCTCGGGCGTCGAGCCTTCGGGGCGCGAGGGCGGGCGGGCCGAACCGCGCAGCGTCGCCGCCCGGCTATTGTCAGTGGCCGCCGGTGGCGGCTGGACCGCCGCACCCGAGGCCGCAGGCGCAGCGCGGCGCGCACGTTCAGGCGGACGGGCACCCGAGATCGGCTGAGTCTTACGCTGGCTCGCCTCATAAGGCAGCGGATCAGAAGGCACACGAGGAGCAGAATCGGCGCGCGGCGTGGTGGTCTGCGGCGCGGCGCGGCGCGGGGCAAGCTGCGGACGGGCCGAACTGGTCAGCTGCGTTGCCGCCGGGGCGGGCTTTTGCTGCGTCACCACGGCACGGGAAGGCCGCTGCGCCGGAGCAGGTGCCCGAGCAGTGGTCTGAGCCGGGGCTTGCGCCCGAGGCTGCGTCGGTGCCGGAGCCTCGGCAGCGCGGTTTTCAGCGGGTCGGGTCTCGGCAGGTTGTGTCTCGGCAGGTTGAGGCTCGGCAGGCTGCGGATCAGCCGCGGCGGTCAGCGCAGGCTCGGCAGTAACCGGCTCTTCGACCGGCGCGGACGGGGTGGCAGGCGTGACCGAAGGCGGCACCACCGCAGCGGCAACCGCCGCAGCAGCGACGATGACACGACGCTTTTCCTCTTCGGTCAGCGCCGAAACCGGGGGCGCGGCAGGCTCACTGACTGCCACTTGCCCGGCCGAGGTCTCAGGCTGGACCGCGGCAGGCTGCTCCCCGGTCGGGGCGATTCCCGGTTCGGCGGGGGTTTGCGGCGCGGTTTGCTGCTCCGGGACGGTCCCAGCGATCTGCGGCGCATCCTTTTCGGGCACGAGGAAGGCCCAGATCAGGATCAGACCGACCACCAGCGCCCCTAGCATACCAAGCAGGCTGACAAGGCCGCCACGCTCACCCGGGCGGCGCGGCTGAGCAGGCGCGCCGCCCAGGCTCCGCGCCTGACGGGCACCGGCAGCACGCTCATGCACCGCGCGGGCACGCGGATTCAGCCCGGCATTCGCAGGCGCGGCAGGGTGGTCCTCTGCTGCGATATGCGGCGTCGCAGGTTCATCGGACGCAACGGGGGCATCATCCGCTTCAGTGGCGGGAACTTCGGCAGCGGTCTCAACAGGTGCGGCCTCGGACGCTGCATCGCCTTGTGCCTCGGCAGCGTCAGAAACAGGTTCCGCGTCTGCTGCAGAGACGGTCTCTTCAGCCTCAGCGGCAGCATCGTCCGCCTGCGGCTCAACGGGTGCCTCAGCAGCAACCGGATCGGCATCCTCGGCGGGTTCCTCTTTGTCCTCCACAGCCTCAGCGGACGCAGGATCTTCTACCGCGCCATCATCGACTGAGGTCGCAGCCTCACCCTCTGTCGCAGCCTCGCTCGCGGGCTCATCTTTGGGGCTTGCCCCGGAGATCTTGGCCTGTTCATCAGCAGCAGCCGGAACCTCGTCAGGGCCGCTTTCCACAGCCGGCTCATCCGGGCTGTCTTGCAGGTCCAGAGCTGCCTGCGCTGTGGTTTCCTTCTGCGCCTCATCGTCGATAAGCAGCGCGCCTGCTGTCACGCCTGCTTGCGTCAGGCCGATCCTGGGACGGGGGCGCCGCACGGGGTCCAGCACAAAGACCGGCTCTCCGGGGTAAAGATCGGCAGGAGGGGTGGCGCAAAACCCCTGCCCCTCAAACCCGTATTGCTCGGCGAATTCGCGGGCTTCACGCAAGGTCTGGCGAGCCACGGCGGCCACGCGCACGCTGTCGCCGTCACCTTCCCAGTCAAAGGCCAGATCCTGGATCTTATACGGGGTCAGCCCGTCCAGCGCCCGACCCACTGCCAGTTCACGATCTGCACCGGGCGCGACAGTCAGGGTGGTATAAAGGATCTGGTCGTCGGGAATGATCAGGGTAACCGGCAGTACCTCGTCCGAACCGGTCGCCATGTTGCGCAGGCGCACGAAATCATCACGAAAGTCAGGTGCCGAGAAATCGACCGAGCCAAGATGCCGCCAGCCCGCAGGCGCCGCGCCATCCCCATGTTCCAAAACCCGGTCGCGCCGTTGCAGATGCACGGCGTCCTCGCTGAAAGAGAGGGCGTATTCAGGAGCGGAATCAAGCGACATCTATAGGCTTTGCCTTGCGGTTCCGGGCGCCGGGGCGCGTATTCATGATTGATAGTTCCGGACTAACGCAGAACGCCACCCGTGAAAAGCCAAACACCTGATTGTGAGGCATCCATCGGCGTGTTTCCGGTGTTATAGCGGCTCATGACAGCAATCGCGTGGAAGGGTCCGCCCAGCCCGCGTCAAGGAGAGATGACCATGTCCCAATTCCGCCCCCTCATCGCTGCAACTGCGCTGATGGTTCTGGCCGCAGGCCCGCTGGCTGCGCAAACCGCGCAACCCGACGTGCCTGCGCCCCCTGCGCCCATGGGACATCACAGCATGAAAGCCATGAAACACGCCCCTTTTGCCAAGCTGACCGTGACCGGCACCGGTCATGCCACCGCCCAGCCTGATATGGCCACGGTCTCGGTCGGGGTCAGCACCCGCGCCGCCACCGCCGCCGAAGCCATGTCACAAAATGCCGAACAGCAGAAAAAAGTGATCGAGACGCTGAAGGCCGAGGGGATCGAGGCGCGCGATATCCAGACCGCTGGTCTGAACCTGTCGCCGACCATGGATTATTCCGATCAGGGCAAACCGCCGAAGCTGACCGGCTATACCGCGCAAAACACCGTTTCGGTGCGGGTGCGCGACGTGGCGGGTCTGGGACCGGTGCTCGACAAGCTGGTCACCTCGGGCGCAAATGAGATCGGCGGTATCGTCTTTTCGCGTGAGGACATGACCGAGGCCGAGGACAAGGCCCGCACCGAGGCCGTCGCCGATGCACGCCGTCGTGCCGAAGTGATGGCCGAAGCGGCAGGCATGCGGCTGGGCGGCCTGCTGTCGCTTTCGGATGCCGCAGTCAGCAGCGGGCCGCGCCCGATGATGGCGATGCGTGTCCAGGAAAGCGCCGCGGCCGACACCCCGATCGAGGCCGGAGAGCTGGGGATCAGCACGAATGTCACCGCAGTCTTTGCCATGCTGCCGGCTGATGCGCCGGAAGTCGACGAGCCGGGCGACGCCCCCGCAACCGAGGCGGGGACCGAAGACGCCCCGGCGAACTGATCACAATCATAAGGGCGGCGCGGCAAGGCACCGCCCTTTTTCCTTGTCTCAGGCCGTGGCTGCCGCCAGCGCCTGATCCAGATCGGCAATAATATCCGCCGCGTCCTCGATCCCGATCGAAAGCCGCACCACATCGGGGCCCGCGCCCGCCGCGATCTTTTGCTCATCCGTCAGTTGGCTATGCGTGGTCGATGCTGAATGGATGACCAGCGAACGCGAATCCCCAAGGTTCGCCACATGGCTGAACAGCTTGAGGTTATCGACCAGTTTCACCGCCGCGTCATAGCCGCCCTTGATCGAGAAGGTAAAAAGCGCCCCTGCCCCTTTGGGATAGACGCGCCGCGCCGTCTCGTTCCACGGCGACGAAGCAAGGCCCGCATAGGTGACCGAGGTCACGCGCGGGTCGTTTTCAAGCCACTCCGCAACTTTCTGGGCGTTCTCGACATGGCGGGCCATGCGCAGGCCAAGGGTCTCGATCCCCATCAGCGTGTAATGGGCGGCCTGCGGGTTCATGGTCATGCCCAGATCGCGCAGCCCGATGGCGATTCCGTGGAATGTGTAGGCAAGGGCACCAAAGGTTTCGTGGAATTTCAGCCCGTGATAGGCAGGCTCGGGTTCGGACAGGCTTGGGAATTTACCCGAGGCGGACCAGTCGAACCTGCCGGAATCAACGATCACGCCGCCGGTTACCGTACCATTGCCGGTGATATATTTGGTCAGGCTGTGAACGACCAAAGTCGCGCCCAGTTCGATAGGCTTGCACAGCCATGGCGTCGCCAGCGTGTTGTCCACGA
Source organism: Paracoccus sp. TRP (assembly GCF_000185925.1). Taxonomy (NCBI): domain Bacteria; kingdom Pseudomonadati; phylum Pseudomonadota; class Alphaproteobacteria; order Rhodobacterales; family Paracoccaceae; genus Paracoccus; species Paracoccus sp. TRP. Next base: position 214,845 of record NZ_AEPN01000002.1, read on the forward strand.
TCAGCGGCAGGCCGACCTCATCCGCGATCCGCGCCACAGCAGGAATATCAGTGACATAACCGCCCGGGTTGCTGATCGATTCACAAAAGATCGCGCGCGTATCGTCATCGACCGCCGCCCGCACCGCCTGGGGATCGTCCAGATCGACAAACTTTACCCCCCAGCCAAAGCGTTTGATGGTCTGGCTGAACTGAGTGATCGTCCCACCGTAAAGCCGGGTCGAAGCAACGATATTGCGACCCGGCCCCATCAGCGGAAACAGCGCCATGATCTGGGCCGCATGGCCTGACGAACAGCAGACGGCGCCCGCGCCGCCTTCAAGCTCGGCCACGCGGGCCTGCAGCGCGGCGACCGTCGGATTGGTCAGGCGGGAATAGATGTAGCCAACCTCTTGCAGACCAAAAAGCCGCGCGGCATGGGCCGCATCCTTAAAGACATAGGCCGTGGTCTGATAAATCGGCACCTGCCGCGCGCCCGTTGCGGGATCAGGCGCAGTACCCGCATGAATAGCGGCCGTGTCGAAGCCCCAGTTGTCGGACATGAATTCTCTCCCCTTCTTCGCGGGAAAAGACTAGGGTCAGGACCAGGGTTTCGCCATAAAAAACCTGTCGCAGGACACAGGAAAGAACGGCGTTTCTGTTCAGCCCAAAGGGGTAAAACAGGTTATCTGCCGGATGCTGCGGAGAAAGGAAAAATCGTGCTTTCGAAAGGGCTGGAACGCAGATCCTGCATTTCGGCGCAACGTCCGCCTCGTCCCGGGTCAGAGCCGGTGACACAGACGAAAAAGCGGCAGGGCAAGGCCCCGCCGCTTTGGCAGATCTGATGCGCAGCCTTAGTTGACCAGGGCCTTGCCGTTGCTGATATGACGCACCGCCAGCTTGCGCCCCGCGCGGCCCGAAGGCATCAGGCGCACGGGCTGAACCGCGTCCTGCCCCTCCAGCACCCCACGCAGTTGGGGCATGATTTGCAGGATCTCATCCACCGCCGCAGCGCCCAGCCCTTTAAGAGCCTCCGCGCCCAGATAAAGCGACTCGGTCGGTGCGCCGTTCGAGAAAACGATCTCATGCTGGTCAAACATCATGTGAAAATATTCGACCCGCTCTGTCCCGGTCTCGATGTCGATCCCCTCGACCTGCAACAGCTGCTTGGCCGCCACCAGAACCTCGGTGGTGCTGAACATCCGCTGAGCAATACGCGAGCGTACCAGGATGCGGTGCTGCGGCGAGACAAGAAGATCCGTCTCGGGCGTATTCGCGCCAAGCGCCCCGGCCCTGATGCGGATAGGCCGCAGATTGGCCGGGATGGGCTTGTCATGACCTCCGACAACTGCGCTGCCGATCCATTTTACCGGGCGGAAACCGCTGTCCATCGTCCGGACCAGCGTCCCGGGCCGGATGTCCTCAATGGCGACCGGTCCGTCGATGGTTTCGATCATCGTGCCACGCACGAAACAGACCTTGGTAAAGTTCAGCGTGACGGTGAAGGTGTCCGATTCGTTGAAGGTGCCGAATGCGTTACGTTCACGTGCGCTGACGACAAAGGTGACCGTCAGAGTCTCGCCATAAGCCAAGTCCTGCCATGCCGCCGCCGTCGGATCGAAGGCGTAATGAACCGTATCATGATCGTAGTCGTCTTGGACGAGTTCGATCGGATTGGTGCTGGGAAGATCGATACCGTCCCCGTCTACCATGGACGCAGAGCCCACGGAAGGTGCAGTCCCTATTGTGTATTCGTCCCATTCATTGTTCAGGGGATTTGGCGCCCAAGAGGTCCAGTCATCAGGGATGATGGGCAGGTCAGCGGTACGATGAAGCTGCACAATATCCTGAGAAAATACAGAGGAACTGACTACCGTACCATCCGCCGTCGCAAGATACCCTTCGGGGGTAAGATAGTAGCTGTCAGTGAACGAGGTGCCGCCAAGAAAGCCGGCGATGCCGCCATAGGCGATCTGTGCCATTAGTTTTCTCCATACCTAAAACTATTCATGCCCCTCAGACATGAATGGGTTTGATAGATCCGCCGCCCTTGCCGTCATGGGCAAAGACAACAGGCTGAGGTCTTCCATTCGGTTCGATCGGGGCGAGGCAGCGAAACCTTTCCTTACCCTCTTCGACAGGCAGGTTCTTTGCGGCCCAACCAAGGGCCGCAACCAGATGTTCGGCTCCGCCAGGTGCTGACAGGGCGATCAGCCAAAGATTCCCTTCAGTCCCGATATCCGAGGGCCTGAGACCGGAAATACCCATGGCGGCATAACGCTTTTCAGCATCCTGAGTCAGCCAGGACCACATCAGAAGTACGTCTGCGGGTCCCTGACTTTCGCCCAATCGCAACAGCTCAACCTGATGAAGATCGTGACATTTCGCCGCGACAGCCTTGAACAGCCCTATGGGGACCATGTCCCAAGCGCTGTCATTGAACGCAAACGCCAAAATATCCGTCGGTTTCATATGGGCCTTGAACGAACTGAGTAATTGTCACCTCGGCAGCCGATTTGGAAACCGATTACATTAACCATCACACCATCTTTTCAATAAGCGCCAGTGTCTTTTTAGACAGTTACCCATATGCATCAGTCAGCGCCAACATCGACCTCACCGCGCAAAGTCATGTATTATTATGAAGTAATATCAATTAATTATCATATGAATCGGCACCATGACCGGCCATCAGAAGGCCCGGAACATAACCATGATATCTGCCTGTGGATCACAAAAAAAGATGCAGCACCAACAAGATCCCCTGCCCTTCTCAGTATTATGATACCACCTTCAGCCCGAAAGTGACGCCGCGTAATTCCTGGGAAACTGCGCGCGACCCCCATAAAAACACGCAATGATTGAATTGCAGGGCAGCAAGTATCCAATTAGCCGGTTTTGATTCTGCACCTTTCGGTTTTGCCGATCATGTATTAGCAACTTTTGGTTGCATTATTCTTTCTGAACACAAAGACGACGATCAATCGACCGACCTTTCCCTCGGCCAAGAAAAGCACAGGTAGCAACGCCCCATGGCTGACATGATCAGCATGTATTGGAAATGAGTTTGCAGAAATCGAAGCATCCAGCCAGAGGGATTGGCCTTATAGTCAAAGAGATTGATTTAGACATAAACGTTCGACATCTTACCACGCCATTCGCTCTGACATGCAGGACGCTTCAACCGCACCACACATCACTGGTCAGTCCGATGATGCAGCCTTCACAGACGTCGTCCCGATGCAAAACCCGCCCGGAAAAACGCAGGGCGGGCTAGCAATCAGATGTGTTCAAGACAGTCAATCGCGCGGCAAATTTTATGAGCTGCGCTATTTTTTCGACGCTTTCCCGCCCTCATTCACCGCCATCACGGCCAATGCGGTAAGCTTGGAGTTCGCAGCCTTCTCTTCGTCAAGAATCGAGGTCAGCAACGTATGCGCCTCTTCATGACCCAGCACCTTGGCCCATTCGCGCAGGGTGCCATAGCGGGCGATCTCATAATGCTCGACCGCCTGCGCGGCACCGATCAGCGCCACGTCCAGCGCATGACCCGAGGCCTCTTCGATCAGCCCGTCCGCCTCTTTCAGAAGACCGTCCATGGCATCGCATTTCTCGCCCTCGGCCTTTTTTCCGATAGACTTGAACACCGCCTCAAGGGTCTTGATATGGCCTTTGGTCTCCGTCAGATGGTCCTCAATGGCGACCTTCAGTTCCGCATTGTTGGCCGATTTTGCTACCTTGGGCAGAGCTTTCGACAAGGCGTTCTCGGCCCAATAGATATCTTGCAACGTGTGTTCGAAAGCGTCCTGCAGCGTTTTCATAAGACAACTCCTCCACTGACATCGCCGCCTGGCGCGGCATTCAGGAGCAACGCGCAGGGGCTGGCGGGGTTCCGGGGACATCAGTGTGGGATTCGCAGCTTGTCCACAAGAAGAGCAGTGCAGGCCATGCCATGCCATGCCATGCCATGAGGCGATCTTTAAGGCAGTTCAGGACCTCAAACCATCGCCTGCCCGGTTACATGTCCAATCGCAAGGGCTTGGATGCCCCCTTCCAGCGGGCTATTCGTAACCACAAGCCATTAATAGGCAGGCATGAAAGTAACATGGCGGAAAGATGTGAGGGCGCTAGACCATGACCCTATAGACCCTGGTGATCCCAAGGCCAGCAATTCTCAGAATATCTCTGAAAAGTGATGGTGCGGTCGAGAAGACTCGGTTATCATTATTTTCCAACCGAGTAGGCTTAGTTTGCGTAACTTCTGCGGAACACATTCGCCCCACCACAGAGGGCTGACAGCATGAGCCGTGCGCAGGGATACGAGCTTATCGGCATCGCATGGCTGTTCCTGGCCGCCTATGACCGCCCCTTGGATATGGGGTCACTGGCCTATTTCTGCGCCGCGTTCTGGGCGTTCCGGCGTGCTGCTGACGCCGCTTTCCGTAGTCCCACCACAGAGGAATGACGCCATGAGCGCCGCCCAGCCGTATTGGTGCAGGTGCGGGAACTTTGCCGTCTTGGGCCAGAACTTTCTCGATGGCCGCTGGTGGTGCGAATGCATCCGCTGCGAAGCCGGTGTGATCGCTGACACTAAGGCTGACGCATTGCGCATGTGGAATGAGCAACACGGCGATAGAGCCACCCACCCCCGCGACGAGAAGGAGAGGACATGAGTGACTGGCAGCCGATTGAGACGTGTCCGGACAGGCCGATGCCAGTCCTTCTGTTCTTCGCAAATGCACACGTCCTGTTGGGTGACGTATGGGTTCCCATACAGGACAATCTTGAACCATTCCGCGAGGGGCGGATGGACGTTGGATTCTGGGACGGAAGCACCTGGTGCGATAGTGGCAGCGGACACGATTTGCTAGAGGATTGGCGATACCCGGATTGGACTCCCACCCACTGGATGCCCCTGCCCCATCCCCCGGAGGACGCGCGATGAAGCGATATGCGATGGATGCAGAGGCCGAATTTGGGCAGGATGCATGGGTTGTGGAGCGCGAATCCAGCATCGGCGCTTGGGTGAGGCATGATGAAGCCGCCGCCGAACTCACCCGCCTCCGCACCGAGGTGGAGAGGCTGCAAGCGCATTCGTATCGGCTCGAATGCTGGTTGCGCTCGAACATGCAGGAGAAAACCGCGAACCTAGCCCGTGCCGAACGCGCCGAAGCCGCCCTATCCGACGAGCGGGCACACGCGGATGCGCTGGCGGGGGCGCTGAGCTAGATCGACGAGCATTGCCAGAATGAGGGCTACGGCAACCCCATCGTGGATAACCGCATTGTAGACCGCTGCGAGGAAACAGCACGGGATGCCCTCGCCCAGCACCGCGCCCGGCGTCAGGGGTGACAATCAGCGACGTAGTCACCACCCTCTTTCCCGTCGCAACGCCTCCAGATCGGCGGCGGGATCGCAGCCCATTTTCGGGAACTCTGTCGGGACGATCATGGTCTTAGCGCCCCGACGACCGCACACCGTGCATCGCGCCCGACGCAGCACCTCGTCACGATGCACCCAATGACCCAGCCCTGCCGGGCCTTCATGGCCACAATGGCACCAGATATGGACGATATAGCGAGCAGGCGATTCTGGCATTCCATGACAGGAACACAACAAGAACGATTGAGTCTAGGGGGGCAGCGTCACATCGACGCCATCTGGTCCAGTAGCAGCGCGCCATGAGATCACCGGCGCCTGAAACGCTAAAACCCCGCCCCGGTCGAACCGGGGGGTGTCTTTGCTCCGGCACTAGCCGCAGTTCGGAGTGCGATGTGTTCACGCGCCGAAAGGTAGATCGCCGGCGATTTCCGCAGCACAGCCTCTCTTGACCCACTCGGTTCAGCATGGCAGGTACCGGCCAATCGTACAGTGCGCATCCCTGCGCGCACCAAAAAATGTGTTATTACCTTGCGTGATATTATTTTCACTTCGGACGGCAGCCAGATTGAATCAGCATTCTTTGGCTACGGATTCCAAGGAACGGACCTAGTGATCGGACATGAAGGATTTCGTGCGTTCACGGAGTCCGGTCGACGCTTCCAGAGTGACAACGATGGCTGTTATTTATACGTTCAGGCTGATGGATCTGGAAATACAATTTTCTCTACCGATTTTCGCGGATATTTTCCACTATTTTATTACAGCAGCGGTTCAAGCTGGATTGTCTCCCCATCGTTTGAACTTGTCGCGCGGGCAGCTAGGCGCAGAAACCTGCCTCTTACGCTATGCAAAGCGCAGCTCGACGCTTGGAAATCCAACTCCGCGTTGCTACAGGCCCCCACATCTGAGCGCACGCCGTTCGCAGAAATTCGCTTGCTATCCTATGATAAAAAAATCATCGCTGGTGACAAACTGATAGTAAGTCATCGCAAACGGCAACCAGCCCATAATTCTTACGAGACTGCTTTGTCAGATTTGCTCGCCATATGGGGAGGTCGGATAATGACTATCCTCGACGGTGGCATGGCTATCCGCGCCGATTTGACAGGAGGAGTCGATTCCAGGACAGTTTTCTCTGTCATTCTCCACACACTGCAAATGACAGGTAGATGCGATTTTCTGTCGTCAGAAGCAATTTTGTTCAACTCTGATCGACGCCAGCAGGAGGATTTTGCTGTTGCCTGTCAAATTTCAGACTTCTTTGGGTTCCCGATTAACAACCCGAACCGTCGTCAGTACACCCTACTTGAAGACGAGACGTCATACATAACGTGGAGGCGCTACAACTTGGCCCGATACTCTCCACACATTTTGCCCGTGGCGTCCCAAGATAGCACCATTATCACTTTTAACGGCGTCGGCGGAGAAGATCATCGAGATTTTTATGAGAGTTTTGGGCGAGGTCCGCTCGGCGAATATATCGCAAATTTTCAGCCTATTTTCGCTAACCCAAAAGATTTCGGCGCGTGGATGGGCGACTTGCACGCTGATATTGATTTGCCCGTAACATCCTACGACAGCACCATGCCGGCGGCCGTGCGCCATTATAGGCGACACCGCAGCCGCCATCACACTGCCAAGCAGCCATCCAGCGAATTGATGGGGGTTATCCTCGGGAGCCGTGCAGCATACGAATGTGCACGCTTTCTGGACAGGGACGCACTCCATACCAACCAGTTGCTGTTCGACATTATGATAAACTGCAGTGAGGATCTGGCGAAACTGCCGTACGACCAACCGGAGAAAGCGCCACAGCAGATTAATTTTGACCGGCTGACGAGGCTAAAAAAGATCAAACCCGCACAAACTGGCAGCATTTGGAGAGATCCGCTAGCTCCCTCGACGACAGTCAAAACTCAAGGGCGCAACATTCCCCTCCGCAAGGCGGTAGAGGAGGCTTTGAGATGTCCCGAGGTAAGGGAGCTTGCCGGGGAGGCCATCCTGCAGAAACTGCAGCAGCAGTTGGAGAAGCTAACGCCAACAACCAACCTGCACCAAAATGGCCACCTAATACATTACATCCTGCTGGCCGACGTTGTTTGCAAATACCGAACAGACGTAAATTCGGGAACTCTAGCTGACTCACCGGCATACACCAACTAATGCGTCATAGCGTTACCACCTCGGCCAGCGCGTCCTTGCCACGCTCGGCCGCCATCTGATCCAGCTTGACCTGCGCCAGATCGGTCATGCGTGGTGGCATCAGGGGTGAGGATCAAGTCACCCCGCCGCGCTTTTTAGCCCAGAACCGCCAGCCAATCCCGCCGACTACCGAAGCCCCGCCGCCAAGCAGCATAACAACACCAGTCGCCACGGCATCAGCAACAGTGCGGACATTGAAGCAAAAATGCTCTGCCCCCGTCGCGGTAATGACACCGGCAGTTGCAAGGGCAGAACCGCCAACGAGAAGAATGTAGCGCAACACCAGCGCGATAGCTCCTTTGAGCATGGCTTATCTCCTTTTGAAGATGGATTGCAGAATCACCAGCAGTGCGGCCAAAATCCCGCCTGACGGTGCCGTGATCGCGCTTCTTTCCGGCACCGTCACCGGCGTCTCAAACAGCGCACGTTCCGCAGCGCGGCGGCGCACCAGCCCGTTCAGGACCTTGCCACCGGCCTTGTTCCACCTCGGAAACTCAGCAGCCGCACCGGCATAGTCCCCGGCATTCAGTTTGCGCCGCAGCGTAGACGAGGCGAGACTTCCGGCCCCGAGGTTGTAGGTAAAGCTGACCAATGCGCCGAACTGGTTTTCATTCATCGGGACTTTCACCAGTCGCGTTACATCCGCCTCATACCGGGGCAGATCCCGCTCAAGGATCGTCCGGGCATCGGCTTTCGTGATCGTCAGGGCGGGATCGTCGGCATGGCGAGGATGCCCCGCTGCGTCGGTATGGCCTTAGCCGATAGTCCAGACGCCTGCCGGGTCGCGATACCAGCGGGGACGGAAGCCCTCATATTCCTCGATCAGGGCGATGGCGGCTGCGTTGGCTTTCATGCGTTTCTCCATGAAAAAACCCCGCGCGAGGCGGGGCGGTTTACTGGGTTGAAGTGAGCGTCAGGCGAGCGCAAAAGCGCCTCATGAAAGCGACGCATGACGACACGACATTCACGCTGACCGGCGAAGTCTGGTCCAGCACCTACCCATTAGAAGAACTGCCAAAATGGCTGCGCTGGTATCGCGGCCAGAAGCACCGTTTCTCCAAGGCCGGGGGCAGTTACGATGCCACCATTGCGGCGCTTGAGGCTCTGGCGGCAGAACTCGGCGTTACCGTGCCCGACGATGAGGTGCTGGCGTCAGGGGTAACGTAACGAGGATCAATCCCCATCATCCAGCGGCTTGGTGAGCGGCGAGCAGAACGGCCCGAAACTGCGCCGCCTGTCGCTCTCCGAGCGGATCGAGAAGCGCGAACAGACGCGATAGGGTTCCTGTGGCTGGTCGCAGCCCGTGAATGCGGGCAGCCGCCAGAAACGCTTGGTCTCGCCCAGCCAGATGTCTGTCTGTTCAGTGCTGCACAGCACGGTTCCGTCCGCCGTCTCCGCAGAGGTGAAGCGCAATCCATTGACTGGAGCGTTCGTGACGGTCACGTCCTCGACCACCACCCCACCCCCGCTGTTCTGAACCACGGTCAGATGATTATCTATCCACGGCTCACCGCGAATGGCATCCCAGAGCCGGGGACCAAATACCAGCACCGCGCAAAGCAGGATCACCAGCGATCCCGGCGTGCTGTGCCGTCGCGCCGTTGCGCGCAGATTGGACAGTTCAGCCATCTTTCCTGCCTCCCAATCGTCTGATGAGAATTTCGCGGATCACGGCCCGGTCAGCGACAATCGAGGTCAGCACGTCCAGCCCGAGATAGCCCACCGACGACAGCAGCAGGACCGCGATCACGTCATTGACCCCGGCCCATGCAGCGGCATCGGGGCCGAGAGAATAGCCGATCATGCCGCTGATCCCTGCCTCGACCACGCGGGCAAGCCGGGACGGGTGCTGCGATTTTCGGTAGACGTAGAGCACACCGGCAATCAGCGCGATCCACACTTCCGGCGATCTGGCCCCCGCGATGGCGCGCCAGTTGTTCGGATCATCGGCCATCCCGCCTCCTTTGCATAGAAAAGCCCGCCGAATGGCGGGCGTTGATGTAGATAATTTGCCAAGGTCAGCGCAGATCTGGATGCCTTTCATAGTCTTCGCGATCAGCAAGCCGAATAAACGCTGCCTTCGCCGCTTCGGACCCAGAAATCCGCCACGCCTTCACAAAATTATTGCACGCTGATCTGCGATGACCACACAGATCATCCAGTATCGCCCGCTCTTCCCAGTATTCGGCGCGATCCTCGACAAATTGCCTATAGGAGTCGAGCAGCCGATAAGCTTGTCTGTATGCTTGCCGTCCGGTCAAGGCTTGAGCGTGCGTTTTTAATCCACCGACCACTCCATCACTCTTGTCTCGGACATGAGTTAGAATAAGCGACATCACTCGCTCCACATCCTCCCCAGAAACCACAGGGGCGACGAGCCCGTGATCGGCAAAGACGGGATCCGTGTCCTCACCTTCATAATCCATATCGAGGAAAATATGGTGATAGTGACACTTCGCGACGTGCGCTATTGGGATAAAGTCACCCCAGCGAGACATTGCCGTCTGATAAGTACCAAGTTCAAAGACGTGTGTGTTCGAGCTGGCAAACATCATATTCGCCATGCCAGCACCGTGCTGCAGCACGATACACCGGGCGCCGTTAACGCATCTAATTTGCTCCAACGGCGACAGATCCTCAAAATAGACAACCTCGAAGCCCTTAGCCTGCAGCGCAGCGATCAGGTTATCCTCTCCTTTCATCACACGCTGACGGGCGATAGCTTTCGATCTTGCCACGTATATTTTTCGGCCCCACTTACGTTCCACTCTTTGCTTTGCAAGAGCGATAGCCGCATCCCGGAATTCGAACATGCTGTCATCGACCGAATTCAAGGCCAGGATTTTCACGGGGTGCGGCGTGGCATCATATCCAGTCCAGCTATGCCCCGGCGGCCGGGCCGCATTGATCATCTCCCTATGCGGCCCCTCGAACTGATACAGCAGATGCTTGGCTGAAAGCGGAGTTATGATGTTCGACGGAGCAGAATCCGCCCCATTTGATCCCGCCTCGATAACCACGTTAGATCCGATAATTTCGCGGAAGTCATCAATCCACTTCTTTACAAAACCTTCCACCCGTTTCGATCCGGACTTAAAAACGGTCTTGCTAGCCGCTTTAATTACTTTCCGATCAGAGAACGCCTTGTGAAAACTTTCAGTTAAGAAATGGAAAAAGTTATAGAAATTTTTAACCTCTATCCAACATGTGTCAGCATCTATTTTTTCAGCATGAGCACTCGGCGGGAGTAGCGGCTCAGAGTAGTACGTCTTGAAAAAATCAATACTCTCTTCGGAATATTCCAAGCTCCGCCGAATGAGATTTCTTGCCCGATCTCCAGCCGATCCATTCAGAAGAACTTTATTGCCCGAGGTCATGACTGACCGCCTGAACCCCGGCTTTCTAACTCCCGCTACAAGCGTCTTCACCACAAAACCAGACATCATTCTGCGATGCCAGAAATAGTCAGATACGTGGACATCAAGAGCCGCTCTTCTGCGCTCATTCCTGACGAAATTATGCGCCACCACGTTGCCGAGCGGGATAGGCTTCAAAAGCTCAGCCGGCGACTCAAGCAGCCTGATGCCATCGTGTCTTTTAAAGCTATGTAGGATCATGTCGCGAGCCCTATGTCTTGCGCGCTGACCAAAGGCGCACCGGGCCACAGAACACAACTTTTGCACGTATCGTCAACACTGTACCGGCACTCAACTTCCATCGCCCCCCGGTCGTTGCGGCGTGCTGTCATGGAGCGGGCAGCCGGTGGTGATCCAGTCGGGCCAGCGGTCGTTATCCTCGGGCTCCCCGTCGCGATAGTCGCAGGTGCGGCCGCGCGCGACGGCCTCGTCCGTGCCGGGTTGCGGGGTTTCGTGTTTATCAGACATAGGCTACTCCTGTGATTGCGGCCTGAACGGTCTCCAGATCGGCCTTGCGGCAGATGACGCGCTCAAGCCCTGCGGTGATCTCGACATCCCGGCCAACCTGCACGACGCGCACCGGGCCGAGAGGTGCCCAACGGCTGAGGTCGATGATGTCGGACTCGTCCAGATCCATGATCGTCTGCACGCACTCGGTGCGGTAGATCACAAACCGATCCCCACCCTCGCCACCATGCAACTCATCAGATCCGGCATCGGCGTGCAGGGTGTCGTTCCCGGCCCCGCCGATCAGCGTGTCGTTGCCGGGACCGCCGTAGATCAGGTCATGGCCGCGCTCACCGTTGAGCCAGTCGTTTCCGGCGCCGCCATAGATCGTGTCATTGCCCTGCATGGCGTTCTCGACCACATCATCGCCCGGCCCCATGTCGATCCAGTCGGCCATGGACGATCCTGCCTTGAGCGTGTCATTGCCGGGACCGGCGCGCAGTTCGATCTGATGCCAGCCGGAATCGATCAGGTTGTCGCCGTCCTCAATGGTCATTTTGACCTTGGTCAGCCTGTTGCTCTCATCCTTCATGCCGTTGGTCCAGATGCGGCGATTGACCTTGCCGCGCGCATCAACCGTGACCTCTTTGGTCTCTTTGCCGCAGATGATCGTCACCCAGTCGGTATCAGGGCCGAGCATGACTTTCTCGCCCGGTCCCAGGACGCTGATGAGCTGGCGCCGATAGCCGGGGGCTTCGGCATAGGCTGTGCGCGGCGCGATACTGGCGAAACTGGTGCCGGGGGTGATGCCGCTCTCGGCTGCATCACCGCCCAGCAGGCTGACCCATGGGGCGCCGGGCGTGGCTTCCATGCCCTGCTCGACCAGCAGATAGCCCCGGTCAGCGCAGCATTGCAGCAATCCGTTCAGCGCGGGCGCGTAACGAGGATCAGTGAGCGGCAGTGGCTGGGTCAGGTGCCGCGTCTCGGAGAGGTCGTAAAACTCGGCCGAGCCGTCCTGATAGCGGATGATCCGCGTCTGGCCGTCCGTCGCAGAGGCCGAGCCATACCAGAAAGTCGGCACCCATCGGGCCGGGACCGACTGACCCTCGATATAGGGGCGCAGGCTGATGCCGGGGCAGTGATCCATGAGCGGCAGGCCGCCATAGTCCAGAAGCGTCTGCCCGATGTCCATGAAGCTGACCGGGTCATCGACCACGCGCGGTGTCTGACCGGGGACGTAGATGTAGAGCGGCGCGCGCGCGGATTCCTCGTACATCGAGAACTTGTGGAACGAGCCACGGTCGCCGCTGTGATAGCCGTGGTCGGAATAGAGCAGCACGAGGGTATTATCCGCGTGCGGACCAGACCACAGTTCTTCGAGGATGCGCTCAATGTGGTGATTGACGTGCGACACCGCACTCAGCTGGTTGCGGATGCTGCCCTGCCAATAGGCGGCGAAGTCGAGTTCGTCCCGACCGCCCATGATGAAGTTGTGGGCAAAATCGGTGATGTCCCATTCTCCGGTCCATGTATCCGGGGTGACGATCTGGCTGGCGTCATACATCGCCTTGAAGCGATCCGGGGTGTTCCAGTTCGTGTGCGGATGGTGGAACCCGACCTCGCAGTAAAACGGCTTCGCCGGGTCGTGATTGCGCAGGAAGTCGATGCAATTCTGGCTGGATTTGTAGTCGTAATAGGTGGCGTCGTCGGCGGGGTCGGTCGAGCCGAGATTGCCGTATCCGCCCGAATATTCATTGTGCGGGAGGGTGCTGACGTGCGGCCCGAAGGTAATCCGGTTCGGCCCGTCCGAATAAAGCACATCGTGATGCTCCCGCGGGATCGGGACATAGCCATGATAGATTTTTCCGCGCGAGGTGCAGTGGTACCCGCCCGCCTTGAAGCGGTAGGGCCAGAGTTGCTGTGGTGCCAGCGTCCGCCATTCGTCCTCGCCAAGATCGAAAATCCCGGTCTGGAACGGCGAATAGCCTGACATCACCGCCCACCGGCTGGGCTTGCAGACGGCAATCTCGCAATAGGCGCGGGTAAATGTGGTGCCCCGGGCCGCAAGCATGTCGAAGGCCGGTGTGATCGGGGTGACACCGAACTGCCCCAGTATCTCCATGCTGGGGCAGTCATCGATTGCGAGAAACAGGATGTTCTGGACAGGCATCATCAGGCTCCGTAAAGGGCGATGCGATACTGGCTGAGGCGCTGGCGCGTCAGGGGTTCGGTGAGGGCATCCCCGTCGATGATGCCCAGGTTCAGAGCGTGACCGACAAAGGCATCCAGCCCGGGGTTCGCGCCGAACGTCAGGTTTGCAGTTCCCGAACTGGACACGGCGGCGGTCGTACCGCTGACGACAGGGGTTGCGTCGTCGATCGCGTACTTCACCCGCCCGGTTGCACGATTCCAGGCCAGCGTGAGAAAATGCGTCTCATCCGAGGTCGGACGGGGGCCGGAGAGGATCACGGTTTCGGTCGTACCGTCATGCCAGGAGATCCCGCCACCCGCCGCAGCGTTGCCACTGATGATCGGACGGATGATAAGAGTGCCCTCGTTCAGCCACAGTCCGCACAGGTGCAGGGTGTTATTGCCCGGTTCGGCCCGAAAACCTGTGACGACAGAGAGCCATTCCCCGGTGATTTCAATCGGGACGCTGAAATACCGCTCTCTCTGCCGGTCGTTCACAAACGGATTCCGGGTGCGGCCATTCCTGGTCATCTCCGAAAATGTTGCGGGCAGTGTGCCTCCGACTTGCAGAGGCACACTGCCGATCACCGGGCGGATATAGCCGCGACCGCTGGGATCGGTGCGATATTCCTCCTGATGCGTGGTCCACCAGTGGCGGATATTATCGATCAAGCCGAGTTCCGCGCTGGGGACATACGGCTGGGGCGGCAGGTTGGTGACGGTGACAGGCAGTCTGATCATGGCTTGATCCTCAATTGACGGTGACGCTGGCGGGCAGCGCCAGACGGTGATGGGTGTGACCGGGCTGGATGCGCGACGGCTCGGACCATTGGTCACGGATGTCGCTGCGGTTGATCGGCCGGGCGTCGGTCGGGGTCCCCTCGCGGCCCCATGCGCAGTTGAGCGTCAGGGTGCCGGACGGGACGCCCGACAGGGTGATCGTCGCCGTCTTGCCCGACAGGCTGACCCCGGTGATGGTGACCCCGCCAGTATCACCCCCGAGCGACAGGCCGTGATCGCCGCCCGGGGGCAGGACCAGATTTGACATCGACAAAAATGTGGCGGTGATCGTGGTGCCGCTGCGGGTGGCCGAGACGAGACGCGGGCAATACCACAGCCCGCCGCCGTGGATCTCGCGCACGGCAATGGCTTCCAGTTCGGAGAGCATAGCCGCGCTCTGCGGAGTCAGGGTGGCCAGCGTCCCGGCGTCAATGTCATAGGCATGACGCGGGCAGGCGACGACAAAGCCGAGGGCCGGATGAGTGCTGTCCAGCTTCGCCTCGGCCAGCGCCACGGCAGACGATCCGCCGTCGCGCGTCCCGGCCGATGGCGAGACCACAACGAGGGGTGGCAGGCCCTGTCCTGTTGCGGCAACAATGTCCGCGCGCAGGTTGGCGGCGGTCGAGGCATAGATATTGTCCGCCGCGATCTCGCTGGTTTCCGGGGCGCCGCCGAGCAGCGAGAGCAGCACCCGGTCGATCACCAGCGTCTTATCCCATCTGGGCAGGTTGGTGACAGCGGTTGCGATCCGGGTCAGCGCATCCTGATAGAGCGACGACTCGCGGGCCGTGTCGGCCTCGACCGGACTGCCGATGCCGGCGGTCAGGCCGATGACCGTAGGCAACGCGAGGTGGCGGGCGTGATTGTCCGTCAGCATGGCCACGGCCTGCGCCTCTGCCGCCAGCATTCCCGACGACTGTGCCAGATCGGGATCGCGCAGGTGATAGCGCCAGTCCTCGAACATGACGCGCTCGACCAGACTGGAGCCACCGCCAAAGGCGAGGATGCCGGTCGCCACGCGCCCCGTCTCGCCCAGCACGACGCCGTCCCGCTCTTCAAATCCCAGAACGTGGCCCTCGTACTGATCGGACAGATAGCGGATCGAGGTGCCGTCATCGATGATCTGCCACGCATTGCCGGTGGTCGTAGGAGCCGGGCGTGAAACACCTCCGCCGCCGGAACCGATACCGCCAGCCACGCCGTCCTCCGTGACCCAGATCAGCGCGTTGCCCGCCGCATCGGCAAGGACGACGAGCGGGTCGCCGACATGTATATCGTCGGTGACGATCCGGCCCCAGTCCATCGTCGCAAAATCGACCTGAGACCAGTCCACCACCAGACCGCCCAGAACCAGCCGGCCCATGGCGTCGAAATAGGCGACGGCATTTTGCGCCTGATCGATCGCCAGCACATGCTCATCGCCGACATGAGGTTCGGCGTCCTGAATGTCGATCACGGTGTTGGTCAGATCGGTCAGATGCGATACCGCGCTGTCCATCTCGTCGCGGCGCACCTCGCCCGAGATCAGCCGCCAGCGCGGGCCGATCTTGACCGCCTCGGCCAGTCGGCCCGGCTGCAACGCACCGGCTGGCGGGATTGTGTTGGCGGCGGTGTACAGTGGCACCGCGCCCATACCGTCAATATCGATGGTCGGGGCCAGAGTGCCGGTATTGGCAGCGGTCGGGACAAAGCTGATCCTACGCAGGTTGGCGGCGCTGATGCCCTGATCCTTGAGGATCTGGGGCACCTGCGCGGTGATCGCATCCCCGGTCCCGGCAACCGTGTCCAGCGCGACCGTGCCCGCATTGACAACCGAGGTGATGCGAGACAGCCGCTCGGCGCGCAGATCGGGCCAGCCCATCGCGCCGGTCCAGATCCGCAGCGTCGGATGGGTGCGGATCAGGGCCACGCGGCGACCCGCGACCAGTTCGCCGCCGGTGAGAGGCTGACCATCCGAGTTCATGATCACGCGCCGCCCGTAACTGTCACCCGAGACCGTCAGGCCGACAGGGCCGGTATTGGTGCGCGGCACGGTCAGGACCATCACGCTGTCAGCATTAAATGGCACACCAGCGGCGATCACCGCAGGGTCAGGCGTCCCGGTCCACTCGTCACCATCCGCCGTTACCGAGACGGGCAGCCAGCCCGTGCGGTTGTCGACCAGCGCCCGTGCCGTCGCCTCGGCCTCGATTGCGGTCGGTCGCAAAGTGATAGGGACCGACACTGCATTGGTCCGCGCGTATTGCAGCTTGCGCCCGTGGCCCATCTCAACCCCGCCGGAGGGGTTGGCCCGGCCGTTTGTCCACCAGAGGTCAAACGAAATGCGGTTCTTGGCGGCATCTACAATCGGAACGAACGACGCCTTGTAAAGCGAGGCGGGGGCCGGGTGTTGATTTCCGTCGAGACGTGACC